>JADJEI010000002.1 GCA_016709155.1 Ignavibacteriales bacterium
GAGATGTAAATAACTAATGAGATAAAGAGAATCCCGCAAATCATTCGTGCAGTTTTCACTGTTGCTGAACAGCACCTTGAATGAATTGTAAATTGATCCGTTAAATTCCCAGTTGGATAAATAAGTCGAAAATGCTGTAAATGTTGAAAAACTTTCATCAGCAAATGGCAGGTAAAAGATTATTGAAACAAACTAAAGATGAAAATAAATAGGACTGATTTATTGATCCCGGCTTTTCTAAAAATCAAAGGCAATAAAAATATTCCGATCAATTTTGATAAAAATGAAAGTGCAAGAAAAACTGATGCGCGCGCATATTTTCCCTTTTCAATAAAATAAACTGAAATAACCAAAAACATTATTCCAACCGGATCAAGATGAACATTCACAAAATATTCCATAATCGGCAATGGAAGCCAGGCATAAAGTATTATTCTGTTTAAATTATTTTTTCAAGTGAAGAAGTTTTAATAAAAATATTAAAGTGAAAAATTCACAAATAAAATAAATTAACTTTGACCCGAGAAGATTATCTCCTGTTAAAATGTATGACGTCGCAAAGACTACTTGAGAAAAAGGCGGATAAATCGCCGGAATATTTTTATAAGTCACTTTAGCGTAATTGGCATCCTGAAGTGAACTGAGAACAGTTGAGTTTGCGGGAGTGGTAAATGGATTAAAGCCGCTCAGAACAACTTTACCTTCCCAAACATATCTGTAAACATCATCAGATGTAGAAGGGGTGGATGGGAAAAGAGTTAATCTGAATAGCAATCCAGTTACAATAATAAAGAGCGGTAGTTTTAATTTGGACTGCTCATCTGAATTTATCGAAATAATTTTCGAAAATAATTTTAGAATTTTACTGTTGGTTTTTTCGTTAAATGAAACCCTTTTGATGATGAGCCAGGAAAAGAAAAATATTAAAAATGTTTCAAAGTAAAACGAAACATAAAGTGGAATACTTTCTTTACCCTCCGAATTAAAAGCAAGGATCAAATAAAATATTTCAGTTAGAATTGCAGCGAGGATTAAAAATATAAATATTTTTTTCTGTAATGTTATTGCGGAAACTAAAAACAGACATCAGAATAATAGTTTAATTAAATAATTCCCATGATAGACCAAAGCGAATATTCCTGTTTGGCATAGGATAATATGGGGTAATAAAGTAGTCGTTGTCGAATAAATTTTCCCAGGTAAAATAAACCGTTGCGACTTTTTGAATTTGACCAGCAAGCGTAAAATCAAGTTTGTAAGAGGATCAACAACCAAATTAAAAAACTGATGGTCAGTAATTATTTGCTGCCCGGTATAGTAAAATACAAATCCTGTTTTTATATTCAGATTAGAATCAAATGCTGGTCCTTTAAAATAAACCCCACCTCGAAAATTAACATCAGGTACATCAAGAACATTTGCCCCCGTATTCGGGTCGGAATTGTGATAAATGCTTGTCAAAGTTTCAAGAGAAAAACACCAGAGATTTATATTTGCATTAAGCGAAGCGCCGATAAAATCATTACTATTATAGTCGGTGTAATCAATCATCGGATAAATGGTTTGGGTGGTACCTATTATTGACGTTGAAAAATTTTAATTTTGCGCTGACAATTTTATACTCGGCTTGAACACCAATTTCTTCGATGATCATTTGTTCCCACTCAGTATAATATTGATCGAATGATGAAATGCCTAGATAAATTTTAATTTCATCAATAATTTTTAATGCCACATCTGCGCCAAAACCGAAAAGATTTTTATTATAAGTCAAAGGATAATTTGCATCGGAGCTTTGGTTTTTTATTCTTGAAAAAGGAAGGAACAATTGTGCTATCAAATAAATAAAATGAACCGATTGCAGAAAATGAAATTGAATTAATATTGAGTGTATCTTCATTGAAATAGGGCGGAACGACATTTATGTCGCGTAAAATTTGTTTTCTCATAATTTCCAAATAAAATCAATTTCCCAAAACCGTATTCAAAAGTTTGGGAGCTGCTTATGCCGATTACTTTATTCTTGTTTGTTAATTTATTTTCATAAGTGTTCAGCGGTTCATAATCTTCATCGAGCGTAAATTTATAGTAGAGCTGGATATCGGAACGTCCCCACCCTTCAAAATCAGCAAGAGTGCGTAATGCGAAATGATGCTGGGTTGATTTTAGAAATCGCGTGGGGTATTTTACCGGCGCAAGTACATTATCGTACAAAATACTGTTTATGTCTGTCGAGTAAGTAGCAATGCTGTCTACATCAACCCCACCATTAAACCCGGCTACAGATTTGATATGATAGTAGCTTCCAATTAAGTTAATTGAGTTGGATAGAAAATATTTAACTTTTACACCTGCACGCCAAAGGCTAAAATCAGAATTCACATATCTGTTATCCACTTTTGTGTTTGAAACATCTGCAGAAATGTTAATTCTTTTAAAAGCATTTATACTGAATTTACCATCCCACAAAAGCTTCGCCAAACGGTCCTTCGTAATACTTAATTCTAGTGAAAGGTTGTTTTGAATAAATATCTTTTTCAATGAAGTTGATCGCAACAGGATTAAGTTCTGCTCCGTATAAAAACCCCTGGGTAGATTTATTACTTCGATTGAATCAACTGATTCTGTTTGAATATGATTCAGATCAGTTTGCAGAGTAAATCTGTTATTAAAGTAAATTCCATCGTTCATATAAGTTGCAGCGGAGGAAGGTACACCATATAAATATATTTCATTCGGCTGCCCGATAAACCCGAGATCTTTAATAAAAGTAAAAGGAAATATTCTCAAGAAATCACCGGCATACCTGTAATCATTGAATGTGATATCTTTATTATTAATGAAAAATGAATTTTCCGAAAAACATTTTGAATTAAGCACAATAAGTGAATCAGGTTTTAATCTTACCAATGAAGAGGAGTCAGTCAAAGAAGAGTCGCTGACAAAAGTAGTATCATTCGGCAAACTTTTAAAAATGGAATGCGAATCCTGCTGTGCATAAATACTGTCAACATAAATATGCCGGTAAAAATTTATTCGAATAATTCTATTAAAACATTTTCTTTGAGACAAATTATCTTTATTTTAACCATTGAAATAATTATTCATTAATTAAGGAGAGGCACTATTTATGGCTTCCAAATCAATGACCAAATCGCAGATACTGGATCATCTAGCTAAAAAAACCGGTACAACAAAAAAGTTATCCGGTGTTTTTCTTGATGAAATAGTAGGCTTAGCTTATAGAGAAGCTAAGAAAGCATTCGTGATTCCCGGCTTAGGCAAATTACTTGTAGTTCAAAGGAAAAAAAGAATGGGCAGAAATCCAGCCACCGGCGAGACAATGGTTATACCAGCAAAGAAGGCATTGAAATTCAGAATTGCTAAACAAGCTAAGGACGCTGTTCTGAAATAATTCAACTGCAGGCTTTTATTAACAAGGGATTGGCTTAATTGTCAATCCCTTTTTTCTTTCTAAATATTGTTGATGATATAGATCATTTCACAGGTAATTATTATAAAATTACTTCACCAAAATCATCTTCTTTGTTTCCAACAAAACCGCCAACCCGTAATTGGTAGTAGTAGACACCGCTTGACAGTTTTTTTTTTTTTCCAGCATTAAATTCTACTTCGTAAGTGCCGGGCTGCTGCTGCTCGTTTACGAGTGTGGCTACTTCGTTGCCAAGTACATCGTAAACTTTCAATGTTACATAAACGTCACCCTTCGACAAGCTCAGGGTGACAGTGGGAATTGTATATTTTATTTTTGTTGTTGGGTTAAATGGATTCGGATAGTTCTGCTCCAATGTAAATTCTGTTGGTGAAGAGATTTCAACTTCAACTGTGTTTGAGTATTCGAATGTTCCATCAAAATCAATTTGTTTTAATCTGTATTGATATTTACCAGATGGAAGATTTTCATCAACGAAAGAATAATTCTTTGGTTCAGTGGTAGTTCCAAATCCGGGAACGAAACCGATGACTCTCCAATCCTGATTGCCAACTGAAGACTGAGGACTGCCGACTTGTTTTCTTTCAATCTCAAACCCGCTGTTATTTATCTCCGTCGCTGTTTGCCAGTTAAGCGAAACAGAGTTTTGCGTTACAGTTGCGGTGAAGGATGTCAGCTCGACTGGAACTATATCGGAGGCAATTCTAACAAGATAGACCTGAGACCTGTACCCAGTTGATATGGCTTTCCTCCTGTATCCTGCTAAAATGTAGTCTCCATTTCTTGTTTGCTTGACTGATTGAAACCCATCAGTTCCTTCTGTAACAAAGTCTATTTGTTCAGGACTGGGAGTTTGGTTAAATAACTTTTGCCATAACACATTTCCAAGGCTGTCGGTTCTAACAACATATGCAACAGCTACACAATCAAAACATCTTGATTGCCCAGCGATGATGTAACCGCCATCAAGAGTTTGAATTACTGAGTAACCAATGTCGCCATCATTATCATAGTCAAGTGTCTTTGACCATTGCTCATTTCCGAGTGAATCAGTTTTAACTAAAATATATCAGGATAGTCACCTAAAGACGGCAAGTAACTTCCGACTAATATGTTTCCAAGATCTGAAGTAAAATTGTTAAAGAAAAACTCATCTATAAATGCTCCGCCATAATATACTGACCAGAGAATCACCGTCTGGATTTAATTTTAATAACCAGCCATTTTCATTCACGCCCAAAATTTGGTGCATTCCGGAAACCAAAAATTCACCATTTATATTTTCCTTAATCGAAAATACTCTATCAAATAAATTTGATCCATAGATTTTTTCCCAGACCAAATCACCTAAATAATTTAGCTTGACGATCATCGCATCTGGAATCTGGGGAAAAGCATTAATTTCTCCGGCTAATACAAATCCCCCATCTTCGGTTTTATCCATAGACCAGCAAATATCATCATTTACTCCTCCAAATGTTCTTGTCCAGAGTGTATCGCCAAGTGAATCAGTTCTTACAATATAGAAGTCAAACTGACCAGCACCGAATGAGCTTGTTGCTCCACCAATTATAAATCCACCATCGTCTGTTTTTTTAAGTGAGTAGCCGTACTCATCTCCGTTCCCCCATAGGTCCTTGTCCAAAGGTATCGCCATTTGAATTTGTACGAAGCAGCCAGATGTCATAATTAGTAATAGGAATAGACTTAGTGTAACCAACAACGGCAAAACCACCATCCCATAGTTCCTCAACATCATATGCAACATCCGTACTATCGCCGCCAATCACTTTTGTCCATAAAGTGTTTGGTTCTTGCGCTAACAATAAATCAATAAATACAAACAGAAATATGATATAGAATAAAGTCGGTACATTTATCTTTTTCATCTTAGTATTTCCTCTAATCTTCTATATAAATCAAATTATGATCTACACAGAATGGATCCTGCCATTCGGTCCCCAATCTTCCACGTGTTTAACCCATAATTAACGGCATTGGGATCAGTGTCATATTCTCCCACTGGGCAAAGTAGTGGATTGAATCCGGGATGGCATATTAGAATATTATTATTAATTACGCCAGGAGTACCCGTATCATAAAATCCTATTCTTAAAGGTCGTCTTAAAGGATCAAGTGCTTCAATCGTACAATTCTCAATAGTAGAATAAAAACCACCATATAATGGATCAGCACTCTGTGTAATTCCAATTCCTTTTCCTCCTGTTATTCTACTGTTGTAAACCTGTACAAGTGGTTTCTCAACGCTAGGATCTATAAAACCTGCTTCTATTCCTGATTTTTTTGCTTCAACTGTATTTATCACACAATTCTTACCTATCAATCTACCCGCCTTACCTATTTGCACACCATCTATTATATAAGATACGTTTGGATTCTTAAACATATGAATGCCATCTCCTTGATGAATTGCCCCTGGATCATCCCTGCCTGTCCAGTAAATTGTACTTGAATCTAATAATACTCCATAGCCGGCAACCTGCATACCATCCCAACCTGACTGCATTATTTGCGACTGCCCAAGATGACCAAAATCTCCAAAGAGTTTAACTGCGCAGGGAGATAGCATTACCTCTCCAGTTTCAGCAGTCCAACCGCAGCTATCAATATAAAGATTATGACCAAGAAAATTATTTGATGTTGAACCCACTCTTATTCCCCACCTTCGGAATCTTCTTATCTGTAAATCTTTTATTGTCGTATTGCTGGAATTGAGGATATCAAAACATTTGATACTCCAGTTTATAATACTTTCCACATTACCAACATCTATTCCTTCAAGAATTGTTTTGTCTTTTCCTTTACCTATAAAAGATATATTGGTAAAGTTATTAACGACAATAGAATCAACAAGAAAGGTAGAATCAGCAAAATAGAAAGTTGTGTTAGAAGCTAATCTGTGTTTCAGATCCTGAATAGAGTAAGCATTAGTCCAGCTTGAATCTGAGTGGTTGCCTGTACCGTAAGGTGTTACATATTTAACAACTGTGGGGAGGGGGACACTGTTGTTATCTCCAAAGTGAGAGGAGTTTGTGTTAATTGAGTTCGCAGAAATTATTACGGTAAACACCGTAAAGAAGAGCAACGGTTTAAGAAGCAATGTACTCATTAGAAGCCTCCGAAGTAATAGTTAAAAAATATTAATTCTGACTTCCGCAAGGTTTTTTACCATCAGAGAATAAAAATAAAACCTAACGGAAAACCCAAAAGATTTTACGAAAAGAATCAGATAAAATCAAGAAAAGAATATGGCAGAGAGAAAAGGAAAGATGACATCTCTTAAAGAGATGTCATCTTCAAAATAAAGGAAATAAAAATATCAGCGAAGCAGGATCATCTTCTTCGTTTCAACAAAATTGCCTGCGTGAAGTTGGTAGTAATATACCCCACTGGATAGACTGATAGTCTGTCTTACATTGAATTCAACTTCATAATTTCCTGTAGGTTTAAATTCATCTACGAGCGTTGCAACTTCGTTTCCGAGGATGTCGTAAACTTTTAGTGTCACAAACACATCACTTCTTTTGTCACTCTGAGCCTGTCGAAGAGTGACAGATGGTATTGAGTAACGAATGATAGTCGTTGGGTTAAACGGATTTGGATAATTCTGCTCCAGAGAAAATTCAAGTGGAGAAGAAACTTCAACTTCAATTGTGTTTGAATATTCAAAACTTCCATCAAAATCTATTTGCTTTAATATGTATTGATATTTACCAGCAGAAAGATTTTTATCAGTGAAAGAATAACCCTTTGGTTCGGTAGTAGTACCGAAGCCGGGAACGAAAGCAATTTGATTCCAATCCTGACTGCCGACTTGGTTTCTTTCAATTTCAAACCCGTTGTTGTTTGTTTCCGTTGCTGTTTGCCAGTTTAGCGAAACAGCGTTTCGCATTGCAGATGCGCTAAAAGCGGTTAACTCTACTGGTACAATTGTAAAAGTCATAAGTCTGATATCATCAACATACCACCCATCCCCAGTAACTGATTGATCGGATTGGAAATAGAATCTTAGTTTTATATTCTGACCAATAAATTCTGAAAGATCCATATTTTCTACAACCCAGGTTAATTGCGTACCATCATACAGAGGTTCATCCGGGGGTTGAAAAGTTCCTGTGCCTGGATTTGTATAAAGCCCTTCGAGTGCGGTCCAGTTTGTACCGCCATTTGTAGAAATTTGAACTTGCCCATAGTCCCAATCATTTTCAATATCCCATTGAGTATAAAATTCAAGTGAAGCACCCAGAATATTTGAAAGACTAATCTCATTCATATAAGTAAAGATAGCAGTTGTGTTGCTTTGATAATTTCGGAAGGAGATTCGGTAAATGAGTATGGCGCAGAAACAAATTTCTGACTTGTAATATTCCACCCACCTGTTGACTGCCAGTTATTTGTATTATTAGCCGAATCAACCAGGGCAAAAGTAACTGGTGCAACATAGAATTGGAATGCATGCGGCGGCGGAATATTTCCCGGTGGGTTAAATCCTCCACCACCCGCGGGAAGTGTTACAACAATTGATGAATTATCATCCTGCGCCGCAAGATAATACTGCACAATTGTTCCAAGCTGCTGAGCGGGGATAACAAAACTGTACTCTGTATTGCTCATTACAGGAGTTCCGGCTACCTCAATAAAATTAGAAAAACCTCCGCCTGTGCTTGTGCGGTAGTAAAGTCGCGGACCCGAAATTCCACTCCCGATATTTAAACCCGTAACAATGCTTGCTGTCAATTCAATATCCTGCGAGTAATCAATTGAAGCAAAAGGTGTGTGAATAATTTGCATATTCAAGTTAAGAGCAAATGATGCGAGAGTAGCATAGGCAAGTTTCGCCGACTTTAAATAGTATTCTTGATTAAAATGTGTAATGAGATCATTGACAGTATGATAGTAAGCATTAAAGTCCGCATCATCTTCGATCAGCAAAATTGCTCCGTAACCGGCATTCCAGAATGAAGCGTGATCGCTGTACTCGGAGCCAGGGTTGTATTCGATTAAATTTAAATTTATTCCGTACTGATAATTCGCTTCAATCATTTTATCATAAAGTTCAAGCGATGTTCCAACGCTTCTTGTGTGAATGTTAGCTGCCATATCATTATCAGAATCATAAGCGATCATGTCCATATTAATCACGCCGATGATTGAATCGCCAGCCGAAGCAGCTTGATTTGCATAATAATTACTTCCGACCAGCCCTTGTTCTTCTTCATCCCACAATGCATAAATAATGGTGAAAGGAAATGTGTGCTGCGAAAAAATTCTTGCTGCTTCCAATACTGCGGAAGTTCCGCTCGCATTATCGTCTGCCCCCGGGGCTGTTGTGCCTGTTGGCATATCATCATAGTGTGCACAGATAATATATTTTTGATTTGGGAATTCTGACCCTACCTGAACACCTAAAACATTTTTACCGGTTGAACTGAAAGATTGAATAGAAGTTGTTAATCCGTAATACTGAAGTTTTTGTTTAATATAAGTTTCGGCGAGAGCATTGCCGGGCTGATATTTATTACGAGAAACTATTGTTTGTAATGCCCCATTGATAATTGTTGGAACATTGCCGGATAATTCCTTCACAAAATACATCAGCGAATCCTGATTGGCTGAATCAACTATTTGCTGAACGATGGGTGACTGAGAATGAAGATTGAATTGAAGAGCCATCACGGAGAAAACCAGGAGTTGAAAAATTCTTTTCATACTATCCCCTAAAGATTATGATTGTAAATGATTTATTACTAACTAAGCAACTTTGAAATTGAGTTACAATAGAATATTTACTATCAAAAATCATACGACTGCGAGCAGTCGAGGTCGGATAGGTTTAATGATTTAATTCGAGTTATTTCTTGACATTAGTAATAATCAAATCTCAACCCGGATAATTTTTCAATCCTCTTTTCTCACTTATAAAAATATTTACTAAACTATTGCTATGAATGAACAATAACCCTTAGAAATATTTCGATAAGATTAACGAGTTCATTTTCAACAGAGATGCCTCTATCGCGTCCATACCAAAGATGAAGAGCTTTACTTCTTTCATCTTTATCAATACCATCGGAGATCATTTTATCGAACAGTAATTTTGCCTGTTGCGGGCGAGGTCCCCACTGAAAAACTTCATCTCCATTTTCTTTAAACGAAACTAATTTTGGAATGCTTCTTTTGCCTCCCCCTTCTCAATACAAATTCATTATTTCTGGATGTTCGTCTCTAAAAAGAATTTTTAGTTCAATATAATTCGAAAGATTTGTAAGTGCCGAAATTATTGGCAGGTTTTGTGCAGAATCACCGCACCAGGTTTCGGAGATGACCATCCATATTTGCTTTGAATTGAGTTGTTGAAATTTTTGAATGCTCTTCTCCGAAGGATGAAAATGTTTATCAAGCCGATTAGTTCTTTGCAAATTCAGTTTTCTGTTTTGAATTTGATTTTTTCTTCCTCTGTCGCCAATTCATCATTATAATTTTGAACTTGCCACATTAAAATACTTTTATAATCCGCATACGATATGCCGGTTTCACTAATTGTTTTTAATAGATTGGTACTACTCATATAATTTTTTTCTTCGTGTTATTTCAAAAATAATTTCGAACAGTCTTTCTTTGTCTTTTTTTATTGATTATTAATACTAATTTTGTAACAGTAAATTTAAATAAACTAAGTCCATGACAACAGACATTAAATTATTTTCAATAGCAGAGGCTAATCGCACGCTTCCTTTAGTCAAAAACATTGTCCGCGATATTATTGACAACGCAGCAGAAATGAGGTTGATTGCAGAAGAACTTGCAGGCAATCTTGACGAGGATTCAAGAATCAAAAGCTCGCTTCTGAAATTGACGGCTTTATGCTTGAGTTGGAAGAAATCGGCTGTTACTTTAAGGATCCCAATTTTAAAATAGGCTTAGTTGATTTTCCTTCAATGATAAACGGAGAGGATGTTTTACTCTGCTGGCGAAGTGACGAAGATGAAATTAAATACTATCACGATCTTGAATCCGGTTACTCCTCAAGAAAGCTTATTCCTCCAGAATATTTCACCTGATCTCTCTACATTTTAAAATCAGCAGACACTTCAGTTGATTCGCCTGTCGAATTATCTTTTACATGAAAAGTAGCTTTGTAATTTCCGGAGGTGTAGGTAGAATCAAGAACAAACTGAACCTCTAATGGTATATCAATAAATTCTTCATCCTTAGAAAAATCCTGCTTGTCTTCATAAACATTTTTAACAACTTCACCGGAGGGTTTTGTTAGATCAACCGAATACGAAATAGCAGCAACAAAATATTCGCCGTCTTCTTTTTGAGCCATCCCTTTCACCCGTGTGCTTGCATTTACTTCCCAACTGCCGCCCAAATCATAAGCAAAAGCTTCGGCACTAAATGCTTCAAACTTTGCTTCTTCTTTTCCGCAGGAAATAAATAACACTGCTGTTGTAAATACTATTAAAATGTTTTTCATAATATTCCTTTTTTTACTTTTAAAAATATTTTTCTGTTATTCTCTAAAAATTAAACGGTAAAAATTATTTTTTACCGCCTGGAATTACAAGTAATCTTATCCGTTCTTCTTTTGAAAATCACTCATAAAAGCCGCAAGTGCTTCTGCTCCTTTAACAGGAAAAGCATTATAAATTGATGCACGCAATCCACCAACAGAGCGATGACCTTTTAATCCAATGAACCCGGCTTTTGTTGCTTCATCAATTAGTTTCTTCTCTAACTCTTCGGTAGCAAGATTGAATGTAACATTCATTAAAGAGCGCGAATCTTTTGCTGCGTGCCCTTTATAAAATCCATTACTGTTATCAATTGCATCATAAAGAAGTTTCGCTTTTGCTTTGTTGATTTCATACATCTTATCAAGTCCACCATGATTTAAAAGATATTTTGTAACAAGTTTGATGATATAAATTCCAAAAGTATTTGGCGTATTATACATCGAATTATTCTCAGCCTGGATTTTATAATTAAGCATTGTGTGCAGAGAATCCTGACTTCGTTCAAGCATATCTTTTCTGATTATAACAAGCACAACACCCGATGGTCCAATATTTTTCTGAGCACCAGCATAAATCATAGCGTATTTGCTCACATCAATTTTTTTGTGAAGAATATCTGATGAAGCATCACAAACAAGCGGAACGTTTCCAACTTCAGGTTCGCTCATCCACTCAGTTCCGTAAATTGTATTGTTGGATGTAAAGTGAACATAAGAAGCATCAGGATCAAGTTTCAATTCGCTTTGTTTTGGTATGCGTTTAAAATATTTTTTATCGCCTTCACCTTCTTCAGTGGATGCGGCAACATTAACAGTTCCAACGCGCTTTGCTTCTTTAATTGCCTTCTTGGACCAGCTTCCTGTTGAGATATAATCTGCTTTATTTTAGGAGGCATTAAGTTTAAAGGCACCATTGAAAACTGGAGACTTGCGCCGCCCTGTAAAAATAAAATTTCATAATTATCAGGAACATTTAACAATTGTTTGATTCCACTTTTAGCATCAGCAAGAATTGCATCAAAAGTTTTTGAGCGGTGAGAAATTTCCAGGATAGACATTCCAACTCCCGGAAGAGTAAATAATTCTTTTTGTGCTTCAAGCAAAACTTCTTCCGGTAAAACTGCCGGACCAGCGTTTAGGTTATAGATTCTTTTTTCCATGATATTTTTTCCTTTAAGTTTATTTTCTTTGTGATTTTCTCTGTGGCTCCGTGTCTCTGTGGTAAATGCTTTTTCTTTACCACAGAGGCACTGAGAAACGGAGATTTAAATTAAATGTGTCAGCAATCCATCTCTTAATTTAGGTTCAAACCATGTTGATTTTGGGGGCATCACTTCACCGGCATCAGAGATGTTCATCAAGTCATCAAGTCCAACCGGATAAAATGAAAATGCAACTGCAGCTTTACCAGAATCAACAATTTTTTCTAATTCTTTTGTCCCACGTATTCCGCCAATAAAATCAATTCTTGTATTTGTACGTGGATCATCAATACCAAGAACAGGATTTAATAAAAAGTTTTGCAGAATACTAACATCAAGTTTTTCTCCAACGGATTTTTCTAAAGATAAACTTGCAAAAACAGAATCTCTTGGTTTAAGTTCAAACCATTCTTTTTCAAGATACATACAAAAAGTATTTTTGATTTTGGGTTCTTTATCTGTAGTTGGAATAATAGTAAACTTATCAGCAACAGAGTCCATAAAATCTGCTTTGCTTAATCCATTCAAATCAAACACAACACGATTGTATGGAAGAATCTTTAACTGATCTGCCGGGAAAAGCACAGCAATAAAATAATTATACTCTTCACTTCCGGTATGATTTTGGTTTGCTTTCATCTTTTCTTCTCTTGCACGACTTGCACTTTTTGCACGATGATGTCCATCAGCAATATAAAGTTTATTAATCTTTGCAAATTCATTTTCAATCATTACATTGTAATCATCAGGCATAACCCAAACTGTATGCTTAATTCCATCCGGTGCAGTAAAATCATATTCCGGTTTTACGGATTTCATTGTTTTATCAACAAGATCGTTAACGTTTTTAACTCCGCGATAAGTTAAAAACACAACACCTGTTTGTGCTTCTGTTGTAACAATGTGATTTGTTCTGTCATCCTCTTTTACTTTCCGGGTTTTTTCGTGTTTAAGAATTACATCATTATCATAATCATCAACAGAAAAAGTTGCACAAATTCCGGTTTGTGCTCTTCCATCCATAATTAATCTGTAAAGATAGAGGTGAGATTTTTCATCAACATTTAGAGGAGCATTTTCAATTATCTTATTAAGATTTTCTTTTGCTTTAAGATAAACTTCTTTCGAGTAAACATCTTTAACTTCTGGCAGATCAATTTCTGATCTTGTGATGTGTAAATAGCTAAGTGGATTTCCTTCAGCAGCCTGCTTAGCTTCCTCACGATTAACTACATCATAAGGAACACTTGCAACTAATTGTGATTTTTCTTTTGTAGGTCTAAGTGCTTTGAAAGGTCTGATAACAGCCATAAAAAATATTTTCCTTAATTAAATAATATCGAAAATTACTTATTCAAAAATCCTAAAAAATGATTGAATAAACCAATTAAAAGAATTGAGATTTAGAGTGATAAACATTAGAAATAGAAGTATTACGCTGTGAGTTTAAATTCTGAAAGTATTTTTTTTATCGAATAAGTGTGATGTGTCAGGCAAGTTTTCCGGTAGATCGTACATTGTCATCACCTTTTTTTGTTAGTGATTCATCTGTGAGATTATTAAATATTTTTAAGGTTGATTCGGACTCGATTTTCCAATCGTTTATAAAGTCTTCAAGTTTATAATACATACATTGATCTCCATTTTTAAGTCACACTTCGACAAGCTCAGTGTGACAAAAGATTTTTGATCAACTATCATCCCGAGCGAAGTCGAAGGATGACAATAAGACTAATTTAAATTAGATAATATCTCTTTTAATTTAATAATATTTTCTTTCCAATCTTTTTGTTTCGCTCTCTCCTTTTCAACAACTTCCGGAGCAGCATTGGCAACAAATTTTTCATTGGAAAGTTTCTTTTCAATTCCTGCAAGTGAACCTTCAAGTCTGGTTATTTCTTTTTGGATTTTTTGCCTCTCAACATCAAGATCAATCAATCCTTCAAGTGGAATAAATATTTCAACACCTCTTAAAACTGCCGAGGCACTTGCTTTTGGTTTTGAATATTCGCATCAACTTTAAGTTCTTCAACTTTTGCAAGTTTTTTAATGTATTCAATTTGATGATCTTTAACTGAAGAAGATTTGATCATCGCATTAACTTTTTTAGAAGGTGCAATGTTCATCTCACCGCGAATATTTCTTATTGCAGTAATAATATCTTTTACAAAATCCATTTCTTCATCAGCAGAATCTTTAATCATCTTTTCATCAACGGCAGGATAATTAGAAGTAGAAATACTTTCTCCATCTTTCTTTCACCCATCAATTGCCAAAGCTCTTCTGTAATAAAGGCATAAACGGATGAAGCATTTTAAGTGCATCTTCAAAGATTGAAATTGCACGTGTTAGAACTGCGGATTTAACCTCAGTATCATCAGCATAAAGTCTGTTCTTAATCATCTCAACGTACCAATCACAGTAATCATTCCAGATAAAACTATAAATAAGTTTTATTGCATTGTTAACTTCAAACTCATCCATTGCTTTGTTTAATTGTTGTATGGTTTTATTTAATCGCGAAATTATCCATTCATCTGCAAAATCAATGTGAGAAAATTTTAAATCTTTGTTAAGCGAAATCTTCTCAGCATTCATCAACAAAAATCTTCCGGCATTCCAGATTTTATTTGCAAAGTTTCTTCCAAGCTCACATTTTTCTGTACTAAACATTACATCCTGCCCAAGCGGCGCAAGATAAATGACTGTAAAACGCAGCGCATCTGCACCATAATCTTTAATTACATCAAGTGGATCCGGTGAGTTGCCGAGAGATTTACTCATCTTTCTTCCCTGCGAATCACGAATGATACTTGTAAAGTAAACATCGCTAAAAGGAATATTCTTTTGAAAATGCATTCCAGCCATAATCATTCGAGCAACCCAAAAGAAAATTATATCAGGTCCGGTTACAAGTGTGTTAGTCGGATAAAAATATTTTCGTTCATCTTGAGTTTTAAATATAGCGTGTGCCCATAACCAGCTTGATGCCCACGTATCAAGAACATCTTCATCCTGTTTAAGATTTGTTGAACCGCAGTGCGGACATTTTTCCGGCGGAGTGAGAGAAACAATCGGCAGTTTACATTCTAACTTGCAATGATCATCACCAATACAATACCAAACAGGAATTCGATGCCCCCACCAAAGCTGGCGGGAAATACACCAATCGCGAATTCCTTCCATCCAGCGGAAATAAGTTTTTTCCCAATGCTTTGGATAGAATCTAACTTTGCCCTGTTGTACAACATCAACAGCGGGCTTTGCAAGTTCATCCATTTTCATAAACCACTGTTCACTTAAGTATGGTTCGATTGGAACGTTGCCGCGTTCAGAATATCCAACTTTGTTTTGATAATCTTCAATCATATGAAGGAAGCCAAGTTCATCCATTCTTGCAACAATTTTTTTTCTAACTTCGTAACGATCGAGGTTTTGAAATTCTTCGGGAACATTGTTGTTTGTTGTTGCATCATCATTAAAGATGTTTATCATTTCAAGTTTGTGGCGCTGTCCCATATCGTAATCATTAACATCGTGAGCGGGAGTAACTTTAACTGCACCGGTTCCAAATTCCATATCAACATAATCATCAGCGAAGATTGGAATTTCTCTATCAGCAATTGGCAGCAAAATCTTTTTGCCGATAAGATGTTTGTATCGTTTATCATTTGGGTTAACTGCAACACCTGTATCACCGAGCATTGTTTCAGGTCGTGTTGTTGCAACAACTACAAACTCTTCAGAATCCATTACGGGATATTTAAAGTACCAGAGTTTTCCGTTAACCGTTTTAAATATTACTTCTTCATCGGAGATTGCAGATTTGTTTGCAGGATCCCAGTTAACCATTCTGTAACCGCGATAAATTTTTCCTTCTTTGTAAAGATCAACAAATGCTTTTATAACTTCGTGATAATATTCATCATCCATTGTAAAGCGTTCGCGCCGCCAATCGCAGCTAACGCCAAGTTTTTTTAACTGCTGAATAATTATTCCGCCGTACTCTTTTTTCCAATCCTGGCAGTGTTCTAAAAATGCTTCACGCCCAATTTGATATTTATCAATCTGTTTATCAGCTAAAAACTTTGTTACTTTTGTTTCTGTTGCGATAGATGCGTGATCTGTTCCCGGGACCCAGCAGGCATTATAACCTTGCATACGTTTTGTGCGGATAAAAATATCCTGAAGTGAATTATTTAATATGTGTCCCATCGTTAACATACCGGTTATGTTTGGCGGCGGGATAGCTATTGTATATGGCTTTTTTGTTTCGTCTATATCAGAATTAAAAATACCGTGATCATTCCAGTACTTATACCATTTATCTTCTACCCGAGAAGGATCATAAGCTTTTGGTATCTCGGAAAAACTTTTTGCAGACATCTGTATCTCTGTTAGTGAAATTTTGAGTTGTAAATATAAGGAAAATTGAGGAGTAGGGAAGATAGGCAATAGCACGCAGATGTCGCAGGTTGGGCAGAATAACGCTGATTAAGACAGAATGAATTTAAAGATAAATTAGCTGAACTGAGAAGTCCATGGTTTTAATGAATAATTTAGCGGCAAAGAACACACCCCTTTGTCCCTCTCAAGAGGGGAATTAAAAAAGTCTAAAACATGGTTAAAAAAAAAATTGTACGAAAATCAGAAATGCAGTATGGCTGCGCTAATTATCAATAAGTAATATCTCAATTCTTTGGATGGTTTTTGCATTTGTGTTGTTGAAGAATTAGGCTGCCTAAAAGTTGGGAAACTATTTTAATGTGCTTTGGAGGCTCAACAATTTTAATAGTCTTTTAAAACAGCCTAAGATTAATTATTTCATCAATGTTATTTTTTTTGTGGATATAAAAGCACCTGCTTCCATTCGCACAAAATAAATTCCGCTTGTAAGATCTACAGCATTAAAAATTATTTCGTGTGAACCCGGTTCATATAATTTATCTGCAAGACTTGCCACTTCTTCGCCAAGTGCATTGAAAACTTTTATCTTTACAATAGATGCTTCCGGCAGTGAAAACCTAATTGTTGTGCTTGGATTAAATGGGTTTGGATAATTCTGATCAAGTGAATATTCCATCGGCTGATTTATAACAACTTCAACTTCATTGGAATATTCAAACTGACCGTTATAATCAATTTGCTTTAAACGATAAGTATAAGAACCTGACTGAAGTGAGTTGTCTCTATAGGAGTAGCTTCGTTCTTCAGTTGTTGTTCCGGAACCTGCAACAAATCCAATTTTTCCCCAATCACTATTTGCTGATTTTCTTTCAATGTCAAAACCGGAATTGTTTACTTCAGTTGCCGTACTCCAATCCAGAGAGACAGAATTATTAATTACTTTAGCCGAAAAAGAAGTTAGTTCAACAGGGATTACACAATTTGCATTTATACTAAAGCCGGTTATTGTTTCAAACTGACCATAAGTTCCAAGCTCTGTGGAAGTGCCATTATTAACATCAATCAACCTGAAAGACCCACCTTCACTAAATCCTGCTATCCAGTAACCAGCCCAATAAAGAGTGCTATCAACAGGATTAAAGTCCATATCCTGACTTCCAAAACTCACGTCGGGCAGTCCCAAATCAGTACCGATTTGAGTTGCCGCAGCAGTCGTAAGATTTAATGAGTAAAATACAGCAGCAGTTGAAAATCCAGCAAACTCGATATTGACAACGTAAGCGTTCCCGAAGCAGTCAATAGCGAATGCCGCAGGAAAATTTGCATTTTGAATATTTCCGACGACGGTTAATTCCCCGTTACTAAGATTCAAAGTGTATAGCACGGAAGCATCGGCAAAATCATTTCCGCTTATCACATACCACACATCATTCACTGTGTTGTGAGCAAGTGCTCTAATCTGTGATTGTCCGGCAGCAAGTGGTCCAACCTCGGCAATACTGTCTGCTGTGGTGATACAAAATCCAGATGGTATAAATAAAAACCGGTAAGACTAAAATTAGCCATAATTGTATATTGACCGTTTATGCCATCGTTATCTCCGGAAACAGGATATTTATCATTTCCTTGTGGAAGAAAATTCAATGATGTAAATGCGCCTGAGTTTAAATCAATAGTGCCGTATCTAAAAAATGCGCCATCAAAGGCATACGTTGTTGGTTGTGCTTCGATGTTGTAGTTGATAACAAGAATTATCAACACCGTGAAAAAGATAGTTAGTTTTTTATACATGAGATTCTCCTTTGTAATTAAGTCATTAAATGTTAGTTGATTTATTTTATTAAATTCATTTTTATTGTTTGGGAAAAGTTTCCTGCTGTTAGTTTAAGTATGTACAAACCGCTTGCATAGTTCTCTCCATTAAATGATAATGTGTGTGAGCCTGCATTCAACTGTCCGCTGAATAATATTTCAACTTCCTCTCCAAGTGAATTGAACACACTTACTTTTACAAATTCTTCTTTTGAAATACTAAAGTTTATTTTTGTTTCCGGATTGAAAGGATTGGGATAATTTTGGTTAAGGATATACTTCTGCGGTACTATCTCAACTTCAACTTCGTGTGAATACTCGAAAGAGCCATCAAAGTCAACTTGTTTCAAGCGATATTTGTTTATTCCAGCCAAAGGATTCTGATCTATAAAATTATAATCGTTCTTATTAGCAGTCGTTCCATTTCCATTTATAAATCCAATCGGTATCCAGGTTGAATTTTGATTTACTCGTTGAATTTCAAAGCCGGAGTTATTTAATTCAGTTGCAGTGCTCCAGTTTAGACTTACCACTTGATTGTCAGTTGTTGCAGTAAAAGAAGCTAATTCAACGGGGACAGAGTTTGCAAACTTCAGCACATAAGCAATTGGTCCTCCGGAGGTTGGATAAGCCGTACCGGTAATCGTTAAGCCATCGGCAGAAATAGAATTTGCAAATGAACTTAGCCAGTCGGCTGCTTCAGTTACACCCAAACTATCTATAAGATAATCTTGAAGTAGTAGTATATCATCCCCATTCGGGTCTTTTAATAAATGCTTGATAATTAAAACCGCCAACATCAACATATCCAACAATAATATCATTATCAGAAATATCCTTAGCATAAGAGCCGGAGTTTAAATAAGTAGAATTAAACCAATTCATTCCTTGTCCCTCTGTCCATACAAATAATGCTCCTGTTGAACCACCGACAATTTTAGTTCCATCCGAATTTAATCCAAAGCATTGCCCATCCGGATAAGAAGAATCATAACCGCCCATAAAGTGAGGGTGGGGTCCCAGTAAAATGCTCGTCTGCCAGGACCATTGAGTAAGCCATCCCAACCGACGATTTTTAATCCATTCGAAACATTGACTACATCAAGTGCGTTACTGCTAAGCCCTCCTGTTCGTCCGAGCATGTGAAGTCCGGTGCTATCCCAATAACAAGCTTCTGTTTTGTAAATCGGAAGCCATTGCATCCCCACAATTATAGAGCCATCAGCGCTGATTCCATAGCCATAATTATAAGACGTCTCATCAAGCACGGGATAGCCGGGATAACCATCAAGCGGCATCCACTTGAGACTGTCGTAATAACCGGCTCTGAGAGTTGGGTTACCATTCGGAGCTATTAAGTTCGAATCAATGAAAGACCCTGCAACTTTTCCATTATTAGAAACTCCAAAAGCTTCGGAATAAGTGTTTCCAAGGCTGACTCTGCCTGCCGTCTCTGACCAAATAAAACCTGAAGCGGGATAATTCGACCCAACAACATAAGTTCCATTATCCGAAACTTTGGCGCCTCCGCCAAAACCTAAATTAAAAAACTTTACATCGCTTTGGGCTAAAAGTTGTAATGAACATAAAGAAAATATAAAAAGCACTAAGAAGCTTTTTAAATTTTTGATCTTAATTAAATCATTCATTCGTTTTGTATTTGGTTATTTGATTGCTAAAAAATTATTTCATTAAATTCATTTTTATTGTTTGGGAAAAACTTCCTGCCGTTAGTTTAAGTATGTACAAACCGCTTGCATAGTTCTCTCCATTAAATGATAATGTGTGCGAGCCTGCATTCAACTGTCCGCTGAATAATACTTCAACTTCTTCTCCGAGCGAGTTGAACACTCTTACTTTTACAAATTCTTCTTTGGAAATACTAAAGTTTATTTTTGTTTCCGGATTGAAAGGATTGGGATAATTTTGATTAAGGATATACTTCTGCGGTACTATCTCTACTTCAACTTCAACTGAATACTCGAAAGAGCCATCGAAGTCAATTTGTTTCAAGCGATATTTGTTTATTCCAGCCAAAGGATTCTGATCTATAAAATTATAATCGTTCTTATTAGTTGTTGTTCCATTTCCATTTATAAATCCAATCGGTATCCAAATTGAATTTTGATTTACTTTTTGAATTTCAAAACCGGAGTTATTTAATTCAGTTGCAGTGCTCCAGTTTAGATTTACCACTTGATTGTCAGTTGTTGCAGTAAACGAAGCTAATTCAACAGGAACCTGTTGATCAATTTTTAACAATAATGCTTTGGGTTCACTGGCGGGCGAATATGCAGAGATGCCGATTGTTTTTCCATCTGCTGAAATTGCCTCACCAAAAGCGAAATACCAATCGGTGTAGCCTGTAATTCCAAGGCTATCAGAGATATAAGTTGAAAGATATACAATATCTGACCAACCGGGCTTTTTTGATAAATGCCTGATAATTAAACCCCCGGGTCAACAAAGCCAACGATAGTTCCATTATCAGAAATTCCTAAGGCATCACCTGACCAATAGTCAGAGGAATCAGCAACAACTTGCTGCATACCAGTTGCAGCAGTCCATATAAAAGGCCAGACTGAACCACCAACAATGACGCTGCCATCAGAATTTATCCCCCGTGATTCTCCGACTAAATATGCAGGGTCGAACCCCCCCATAAAATGTGGAGCGGGATCCCAATAATAAGCTGACCTATCAGGTACGCCGCCCGGTCCGGCATTCCATCCGGCGATAATTGATCCATCAAATGATAAAACATTTGCGCGGCTATTTCCACCATTAGTTTGTCCTAAACCAACAATGGTATCATTTTCCCAATAAACAGCTTCGACTGTCCAGTTTTCATGCCATTGCATTCCGGCTATTCTGGAGCCGTCTCCCGAAATACCGTAAGCATGTGTAAAGCTTGTTTCATCTAATGGCACTAAACCGGGAAGCCCGACTAAAGCATTCCAGTTACCATTTTCCCAGTAACCTGCTCTAAGAGTTGGGTTACCACCCGGGGCAGGCAATGATGGATCGTAAAATCTGCCGGCTACTTTTCCGTTATTTGAAACGCCGTAAGCTTCCGAAAATTCCATTGAACCCAAATCAATTCTACCTGTGGATTCGCTCCAGAGAAACGCCGGAGATGGATAGCTCATTCCACAGACAAATTGACCGTTATTAGAAATGCCACTGATACCGCCGAATGCAAGATCAATTATTTCATTGGTCACCTGAGCAAAGTGATTGAATACAACACGATAAATAAAACCGAAACTGTTTTGGAGATATTTCTCATTGGATTAGTCCTTAGATTAATTTAACAACCCAAAATTAACTTGAGGTATTAACTAATAATTAGGAATATTGAGCAAAGAATTGAGAGTTTTGAGCAGACTTCGAGTTTAGAGATTGAGACTTCTTTCATAGCCACAAGAAATACAAAAGGAAGGGACTATTATTTAGAAGCTTTATAAGTAATTTTTACCCGTATAAAGAAATTCCTTCCCTGCCATCACTTTGCTGGAGCTCACTATCACTTTGCTGGAGCTTCCTATCACATTGACGGAGCTCACTATCGCTTTTCTCGAGCTCACTATCACATGAATCTTGTGAAAACAATTTGATGGTTTAGATAAATAATCTGAAATTTAGTAAAATAATATCGTCAGAGTGCATAAGTAAAATGATGGAAATGGAAAGCAATTAGGTGGATTAAAAAAAAAGATAGATTTGGCGAAAAAAATATTTAGAACGTACTAAAAAAAAGTAACGCCGGCAAAAAGGATGTTACTTAGAAGCACAGTTAAAAAAATTATCGGGGGCTTCAGATTGCATTGGCAGAATTCATTTTATTCATTCACTTTACGCAGGGGAGTATAAAACCTCCGAGGTTTTGTAAATAGTATCTTTCTGAGGCTGTTTTTTAGAGCTAAATAGAAAATATTTTCATAAACCTATTCATCGAAACCTCGGAGGTTTGCTGTTTTGCGTAACATAGGTTATTCAGAAGTCTTTTGTAGATTCTTAAGATATTCTTATGGCTAAACGCTGAATTTTTCCTTGAAACTGTTTGTAAAACTTGAAACATCGGCAAAGCCAATTCTATATGCAATCTAAGTGATATTACCGGCATTTTTTCAAGAAGTTTTGCGGCGTAGTCAAGTTTAGCTGATCGGAATAATTTTCCTGCCGATTGGTTAATCAACGCATTTAATTTTCTATTTAGCTGCGAAACACTAATCGCCATTTCGTCAGCTAATTTTTGTACGCTGAATTGATTGTCTTCAAGATGATTTTTTATCAGTCCAAAAACCTTATCTAAAAATTCTTTATCAATTGGGCTGGCTTTTACATCCTCTGATTTAATAACAGAAATTTCTTTATACTTTTCCCTGAGCAGTTGTCTGATACGAATGAGATTGCTGACGCGGATTTCAAGCTCGCGCGGGCTAAATGGTTTTGCAAGAAATTCATCGGCGCCAATTTGCAGACCATCAATCTTGTTTTTGCTCGCCGGCTTTTGCAGTTAAAATAATTATTGGGATGTGGCTTGTTCGCTGACCATTTTTTAGGTTTGTGCAAAGTTCTAGCCCATCTACTTTTGGCATCATTACATCTGTGATAATTAAATCAGGGATTGTTTCGATTGCTTTTTTTATTCCATCTTCGCCATTCACGGCTTCTTCAATTTTATAGTGACGCTCCAGATTTTCTTTAATATAATTTCGAACGTCAAAATTATCCTCTACAATTAGAATCAACGGTTTGTCTTCATCCTGTTGTAAATTTTCCGAAGTTTTGATTTCGTCATTTTCAGAAATAATCATTTCAGTTTCTTCCAGCGGCAGTCGTATCGAAAAAAGTTGTGCCCGAGTTTAATTTGCTTTCCACCGATATTGAGCCGCCATCATTTCTACGAGTTCTTTTACTATCGCAAGTCCGAGTCCGCTTCCTTCAAATTGTTTTGTTGATGAGCTGTCAGCCTGAAAAAATCTATCAAATATATTTGGAAGTTTATTTTCCCTCAATACCAATCCTGTATCACTAACCAAGATGACAGCATTTTCAGTAAACCCGGATTTTCTCTCTCAACCATTAAACTAATTTTTCCGTTTGGGGGAATGAACTTAAAGCATTTGAAAGTAAGTTATCAATTACCTCTTCTATTTTTCCTTATCAACATTTTAAAAAAAGGCTTTCAATTTTAGAATAGAATTCGAGCGAAATTTTATTTTGTTCTGCCAGCGAATCAAATGAAGCGACACGATTTTTTCAATAGCGAAACTATATCTGTCATTTCAATTTCGAGTTTTAATTTTCCCGATTCGAGTTTGGATAGATCCAACACTTGATTTATTAAACGATTAAGTCTGTTAGAATTATTGAAAGCTATATTAAGTTTTTTTTTCTTTACTGCTTCATCCTTTACTATTCCTATTACATTTTCTAACTGCCCTTTAATTAGTGTAAAGCGGTGTTCTGAATTCGTGAGAGATGTTTGCAAAGAAATTCGATTTGATCTGATCTAACTCCAGCAGTTGATTAGCTTGTTTTTGAAGAATGAGTTTCTGTTCATTTATTTCCGCTGTTCTTTCGGTGATAAGTTTTTCAAGGATGATATTTTTATTATTTAAATATTTGACCCGGTATCTAATGATATAGTTGATCAGAATTAAAAGGAAAATAATTCCTAAAATATTAGCCCACCAGGAACGATACCAGGGAGGTAGTACAACAAATCGAAAAGACGCTTCGTCCCCGATCACTCCAAGTGCGTTTCGGCTTCTTACCTTAAAATTATAATCTCCTGCGGAAAGGTTTGTGTATTCCTTTTTGATTCATCAGACCACTCGCTCCAATTCTGATCGAATCCTTCGAGCAAATATTGAAAATCATTTCCTTTGTTCATTAATAAACTTGCGGCAGCAAATTCAAAGATTAGTGAGTTATTTGAAAAGATATTTCATTTTGTATATCCGTTCCGGATTCATAACCACTGAATAAAACTTGTTTCCTTAACAGAAACTTTCCTGATCAACGATTTAAACGATGTACTTTTGCCATAGAGTAATTTTTGTTCAAAGTTATTTTTAAAGAGAGTATTTCCCCCGCCTATCCAAATCGTTTTTGGAAAATTATTTTCAACGTAAAATGCAAGCGAAACAAAACCTGATGGAATGTCATCTTCAAATAGTTCCGGAAATTTATGAGCTGATATTTTTTGTCTGCCATTGACGAAACTGATTTCAATCAGAACCATTTTCCTTCGATTTTTTGCAGCGCACCACAGCACTTCGTTTCTATCGGATAAATATGAATTATTGAATGGCTTGTATCGGAAAAGATTTTTGAAAATAATTCTGCCGGAACAACCTTGAGGGTTTTTTCATTTAACTGAAAAATATTCCTCTCTGAATAGAAATAAACTTCTCCAAGATATTTAAACATTTTTAATCTTTTACCATTCATCAATTGGCTTAGATTGAATATCTCTTTATAACCATTAAGGTTCGATACTTCACCCGGGGGTTGAACCTTAAATACTGAACAGGAAATATCATTTAACCAGAGATTTCCCTTTGAATCTTCCAGAATATTTTCGATTCCATTCTCGATACCACCACCTTCCAATACTTTACCACACCATGTTCTGTATTTTCAAACACAGCAAGCCC
>JADJEI010000003.1 GCA_016709155.1 Ignavibacteriales bacterium
AGGAATTTCGCTACCTTAGGACGTTATAGTTACGGCCGCCGTTTACTGGGGCTTCGATTCAATGCTTCTCTTGCGATAACATCTCCTCTTTAACGCTTCCAGCACCGAGGCAGGTGTCAGTCCCTATACATCGTCTTGATTGACTTCGCAGAGACATGTGTTTTTATTCCATTGTCGCTTGGAGGCATTTACTGTGGCCTTATTCAGCTTTGCTTGTACAGCATTACTTACTAAAGGCACCCCTTATCCCAGTTACGGGGTCAATTTGCCGAGTTCCTTAACCACGGCTCACTCGAGCACCTTTAGAATATTCATCCTATCTACCTGTGTCGGTTTGCGGTAACGATCTGATATGCAACTCTTGTACGAAGATTTTCTCGGCAGTATGCTTACGACCATTCTGTGTCCTAGGGACTCCCATTTTGCGTCTCGGTCTTAAGAAGATACGGATTTGCCCGCATCTTCAACCCACGCGCTTAGACCACCTAATCCAACAGGCGGCTGGTCTTCACTTCTGCGTCACTCCTTACAATTCTTAGTCGCTACACACCAGGTACAGGAATATTAACCTGGTTTTCCATCACCTACGCCTCTTCAGCCTCGGCTTAGGGATCGACTAACCCTGGAGATGATTAACATTGCTCAGAAACCTTAGATTTTCGGTGTGCCGATTTTTCATCGGCATTATCGTTACTTATGCCAACATTTGCTTTTCTATTCGCTCCAGCATGGCTCGCACCACACCTTCAATGCAAATAGAATGTTCCTCTACCCCCCGCAAAGCGGGGCCATAACTTCGGCAAGTAGTTTAAGTCCCGTACATTGTCGACGCCGAGTCGCTAGACTAGTGAGCTATTACGCACTCTTTGAATGTATGGCTGCTTCTAAGCCAACATCCTAGTTGTCTAAGCAACTCAACATCCTTTCTCTGTTAACTACTATTTAGGGCTTAGTTGATGATCTGGGTTGTTTCCTTTTGGCAATGAAGCTTATCCCCCACTGCCTGACTCCGAGAAACATAAACGGAATTCGAGTTTGTCTGGGTTTGGTACCGTTGTGACGGCCCTAGCCCAATCAGTGCTCTACCTCCGCTACACTATAACTCGAGGCTAGCCCTAAAGCTATTTCCGAGGAATACGAGCTATTTCCGAGTTTGGTTGGCCTTTCACCCCTACTCCCTACCTCATCCAAGCGGTTTTCAACCCACATTAGTTCGGACCTCCACCCCGTTTTACCGGGGCTTCATCCTGGACAAGGGTAGATCACACGGTTTCGCGTCTACCGCACGTTACTTAGTCGCCCGATTAGGACTTGCTTTCGCTTCAGCTCCGTTTTTAAAAACTTAACCTGGCAACGTACGAGTAACTCGTTGGCTCATTATCCAGAAGGCACGCTGTCATCCCGATAAATCGGGACTCCAACTGCTTGTAAGCATACGGTTTCAGGTACTATTTCACTCTCCGGCTAGGAGTGCTTTCACCTTTCCCTCACGGTACTTATTCGCTATCGGTTACGAGAGAGTATTTAGTCTTAGGAGATGGTTCTCCCGGATTCCCACAAAATTCCACCTCTACTTCGTAGGCACTTGGGAACACTTTTCAAAGAGTTGTACTATTTTTGCTTACAGGACTATCACCTTCATGGTTAAACTTTCCAAAATATTCAGCTAATAATACAATTTGTAACTCTCCGGCCTATTAGTAATTCAGCCTAAAAATGCTCCGCGACACCGCTAACACAACGGTTACTTCCTTTACATGTTAGACGGTTTAGACCCATTCCTTTTCGCTCGCCACTACTAGGAAATCGCTATTGCTTTATTTTCCACCAGGTACTTAGATGTTTCAGTTCCCTGGGCTGTCTTCACACAACCTATGAATTCAGTTGCGGATGTCCCGACATTACTCGAGACGGGTTATCCCATTCGAGAGATCCACGGGTCTTAGGCTATTTCCGCCTGTCCGTGGCATATCGCAGGTAGTCGCGTCCTTCATAGACTTCTCGTACCAAGGCATCCACCGTATGCCCTTAGTAACTTAATCAAAATTTTTATACACAGATAAATTTGTGCTTTTGTTATTAGACTCAGTAAAACATTTGGATAATCCATTTGTTTTTACTCTACCATACTTTCAAAGAACATTGTTCAAATAAAAAGAACAAAACTTGTTGTGGAGCTAATCGGGATCGAACCGATAACCTCGCCTTGCAAGGGCGGCGCTCTCCAATTGAGCTATAGCCCCAAAATTAAATGATTTTGGGGATTGACCATATTAGAGCAGTTTCACCCGAAGTGGGCCTGAGTAGAGTTGAACTACTGACCTCACGCTTATCAGGCGTGCGCTCCAACCATCTGAGCTACAGGCCCAGGTTCTAAAGAGAACTAAAAGCCATAATAGGCTCGGGAAACAAAGAAGAGTGAGTGTGTTGCAGTCAGAAAACAGTTCTGATTACTCTTAGAAAGGAGGTGATCCAGCCGCACCTTCCGGTACGGCTACCTTGTTACGACTTGCCTAGTCACCGGTTTTACCTTAAACAGTTCCCCTTGCGGTTAGGATACTGGCTTTGGGTACTCCCGGCCCATGGCTTGACGGGCGGTGTGTACAAGGCCCGGGAACGTATTCACCGCGGCGTGCTGATCCGCGATTACTAGCAATTCCAACTTTATGGAGTCGAGTTGCAGACTCCAATCCGAACTGGGGATGCCTTTAGTGGATTGGCTCCACCTTGCGGTTTCGCTACCCATTGTAACATCCATTGTAGCACGTGTGTAGCCCTAGGCGTGGGCCATACGGACTTGACGTCATCCCCACTTCCTCACTACTTGCGTGGCAGTCCTATTAGGAGTGCTCAGCATTACCTGATGGCAACCAATAGTAAGGGTTGCGCCCGTTGCGGGACTTAACCCAACACCTCACGGCACGAGCTGACGACAGCTATAGCAGCACCTTTACAAGTGCCATTGCTGGAGGGGTACTTTCATACCCTGTCACTTGCGTTTCAAGCCTAGGTAAGGTTCTTTCGCGTTGCATCGAATTAAACCACATGCTCCACTGCTTGCGCGGGCCCCGTCAATTCCTTTGAGTTTCAACCTTGCGATCGTACTCCCAGGTGGAATACTTAATGCGTTAGCTGCGGCACTGATCCCAATGGACTAACACCTAGTATTCATAGTTTCAGCGTGGATTACCAGGGTATCTAATCCTGTTTGCTACCCACGCTTTCGCGCCTGAGCGTCAGTATCGGACCAAGAGACGCCTTCCATACTGGTGTTCTTCCAGATATCTACGTATTTCACCACTACACCTGGAATTCCGTCTCTCTCTTCCGAACTCAAGATTAACAGTATCAAAGGCAGTTCTACAGTTGAGCTGTAGGATTTCACCTCTGACTTATTAACCCGCCTGCGCGCCCTTTACACCCAGTGAATCCGGACAACGCTTGCCCCCTACGTATTACCGCGGCTGCTGGCACGTAGTTAGCGGGCTTTCTCTGAGGGTACAGTCAAATTCAGATCCTTACGAAGCTGGAATATTTCGTCCCCCTAACAGGAGTTTACAACCTTACGGCATTCATCCTCCACGCGGCGTTGCTGGGTCACCTTGCGGGCATTGCCCAATATTCCTCCTGCTGCCTCCCGTAGGAGTCCAGACCGTGTCTCAGTTCCAGTGTGGCTGATCATCCTCTCAGACCAGCTACTGATCGTAGCCTTGGTAAGCCGTTACCTCACCAACAAGCTAATCAGACGCAAGCTCATCTATAGGCGTTACATTGCTGCAACTTTAACAACATCATCATGCGATGCCGCTGCATCATACAGTATTAGCCCCGATTTCTCGGAGTTATTCTATACCTAAAGGTAGATTGCTTACGTGTTACGCACCCGTGCGCCACTTTACTAAAGATATTGCTATCTTATTCTCGTAGACTTGATGTGTTAAGCACGCCGCCAGCGTTCGTCCTGAGCCAGGATCAAAACTCTCCGTTGTAGAGTTTAATTTTATGTAATCTTGGCTTTTGTTCGCTTATTGAAACCGTTTAACTGACTGGTTAAACGCACTCACTCTTTCAAAGAACATTTAATAAAAATTGGGTTACAAATGTAGGATATTACTCACTGAAAGTCAATAAGTAATTAAATTTTATCATACATTAATGCTTCAAATTTTTAAGAACTATTATAAAATAGACTTACAAAAATAGACTTTTGAATATTAAAGTCAAGTAGTTTTAAAATAAATCTTTCGATGAAGTTGTTTTCATTTTATAAATCGAGTTTTATATCCTAAAAGTTGTTAACGTAAAATTTATGTTTTTGATTTAATTTAACACTTAACCCTTACATCCACAGCAAAGATTTTATTATCTGAGGTAATAAGTAAAGGATTCAAGTCCACTTCTGTTATTTCCGTGATTGACCATCATTTGAGCAAGATTTTTATCGCAGATTTTATTGCATCCATATCGGCTGGTTCTTCTCCTCGCACACCTTGAATTATTTTACCAATCTGTGTTGAGTTAATCATTTCATAAATGTCATTATCGGTTAAATAGGCAGAGCGCATTACTGTATCATCAATGTATTCAACATATTTACCGCCAGAGCCGAACATTATCATTGGACCGAAGCTTAAATCTCGAAATGCTCCGATTAATAGTTCAAACTTTGTTATCAAAAAGGTTGAATGAGAAATAAATTAATCGGGATATTTTTTGAATGAAAATTCATTATCATTTTTTCCGCTGTTTTTATTAATTCTGACTTCGTCTTAATGTTTAATTCAACACCATTCAATTCAGTTTTATGGATTATTTTATCACCAATTGCTTTTATCACTATAGGGAAGTTAAAATCTTTATTCTTCAGGTCCTCAAAACTTAATATTTCATTGTTGATTAATGGCAGCTTATAATACTCACACAATTCTGCTATCTCGCTATTGGATAAAAGCCTTCCCAGCTTTTTATTTAACTTAAAATTTTTTGTTCGAGCATCTTTTTTAATTCTACCATTATTTAATTTTTTATTTTGAAACTTTAACAAATTATTAATAACAACCGCCGGATCTTCGGGTCTCTTAAATAAAGGTCGCTTTGATTTTGATTCGGTTCGGTACTCCTGCCAAAATTCTGGTAACGGCATTACAACCTGAAAAATTGGTTTTTCAGATTTAATGTCATTGATCTCTTCAATAACTGAAAGGGCTTTAACCATTATTGGTTCAACAAAAACTGAAATTACCGTATCCACATTTTTATCCCTATAAGAATTTCGTTTACAGCTTTAAACTGTTCAGCGCTACCGCCTGGGAGTAAATCAACAGGATTATTTACACTCCCTTCACGATGAACGATATCCCTTAGCTTTCTTTTTGTTTCTGGGGATAGTTCCGCAAGTGCAAGATTGTTTTTTTCAAGTGTATCAACTGTTAGAATTGCTGGTCCCCCGGCATTCGTAACTACTGCAACACGATTTCCTCTCGGTGCTGGAAAATCTTCAAATCCTTTAGCACTGTTAAACATATCATTTAAATCATCCGCGCGAATAATTCCAAACTGAGTTAAGATTGCATCAACCACCTTGTCACTGCTGCCAAGAGCGCCTGTGTGTGATGAGGCGGCTTTATTCCACTCAAGTTCTCCCCCCTTAAGAACAATAACCGGTTTTATAATTTTATCTTCAATAAAATATTTAATGAACTTCTCGCCATCAACAAAACTTTCTAAGTAATAAGTTATCACACTTACATCTTTACAGTTCTGCCAGTATTCTAAAAGATCATTTTCATTTATATCAGCTTTGTTACCAACGCTTATAAATTGTCCAAATCGAATATCAGTTTCGCGCAATGAATTTAGTACTGCGGCGCCAATGGCTCCACTTTGCGAACAAAAAGCCATAGTCCCTTTTTGTGGTTCTTCAGCAACAAATGTTGCATTCATTTTAATTGATGGAAGCGCATTAATAATTCCCATACAATTTGGACCAACCATTCTTGCTTTGGATTCTCGTATAAATTTTAGAATTCTCTTCTCGGCTTCGCACCAGCCTCCCCTGTTTCTTTAAATCCAGCCGTAATAAGAATGATTGCCTCAATTTTTTTTCTGATTAGTTCTTTTAGTGTTTCTTCAACAAATTGTTTTGGCACCATTACAATTGCAAGATCAATTCGATAGTTTATATCTCTTATCGTTGGATAACATCTGTAGCCAAGAATTTCCTCTGTTTTAGGATTTACAAGCGCAAGATCACCCGTATATCCATATTGTTTGACTGATTTTGTTAATTCGTAACCAAGGCTTTTAGGTTTTGAAGATGCACCCACGATGCAAATTGATTTAGGTTAGAAAAAAGAATCGAACAAACTGGACATACATTTTCCCTTTATTTTTTATAAACAAACTTAATAGAAACAATTAAATCAATTATAATTAACCACTAAAAAATATTTTTAACCTTTCCTACAGAATTATTTTTTACTCATAGTAACTATTTTAATATTTCGTTAGTCTTAATTAAAAACAAAGAATCGTCAACAATTATGAATTTTTTTTCAGTCTTACTGGTTTTCATTTTCATCTATTCATTTTCAAAAGCACAAATTGTTACTCCAAATTTAGACAAAGCAGTAAACCTTCACACAGTTGATGAAGATATATTAATTGATGGGGTGATTGATCCAATTTGGGGTCAAGCCGATTCGGCAATCAACTTTTTTCAGTTGCAGCCATACTTCAACCAAACTCCTTCGGTTAAAACTGTAGCCAAGGTTCTAACGACAAATGATGCACTATATTGTTTGATGATTTGTTTCGAAGAGTTGGGAAAAATTCAACAAACAACAGGTATGCTTGACCAATTCAGCGGAGATATTGTATCTATAATGCTCGACACATTTGGAGATAATAAAACCGCATATAAATTTGCTGTTACTGCTTCAGGTGGACGAGCAGATTCCCGGCTGCTCGATGATGCAAGAAATCGCGACTATAGCTGGGATGGTATCTGGTTCGCCGAATCAAAAATTTATGATTGGGGCTATGTTGTTGAAATTCAAATTCCTTACAAATCTATACAGTATGATGAAACTTTAACTGAATGGGGTATAGATTTCGACCGCTGGTTCGGTTACAATTCTGAAGATATATACTGGTGTGAGTACGAACAGAATGAAGGTCAAAGAATTTCCAAGTTTGGAACTCTGCTTCTAAACGATTTTAAACCTCAGGTAAAAGGATTAAATCTTGAAATTTATCCTGTTGCAATTGGGAAGCTAAATTATATTGGAAATGAAAATACGATTTCGATCCTGATATAGGGCTTGATGTACTTTATAATCCATCACAAAAATTAAAATTTTTATTAACTGTCAATCCTGATTTTGCACAGATTGAAGCTGATCCGTTTACATTTAATATTTCCCGGTATGAAACTTTTTTAGCGAGCGCCGACCTTTTTTTTACCGAAGGCAGTGAAGTTTTCAATGCATCCGGAAGACAAAATAACACCGGTTTCTACCGCCCCTCGAACTTTTTATTCGAGACGAATAGGCAAAAAAACTTCCGGGGGAAAGAGGTGCCTTTAACCTTTGGCACAAAAGCGTTTGGACGGTTTGGTGATTGGGAGTACGGCGGGTTTGTTTCAATGACAGGCGAAACGGATTATTCAATTGAAGGACAAAACATTACCGAACCAAAGTCAATATTTGGTTCGGCAAGAATCAAAAAACAAATTTTTCAAAACTCAACAATTGGAGTTTTATTTGTTGGGAAAAAGAATCAAGATAATATCTATGGAGTTATTGATATTGACGGCGCATTCAGAGAATCGACCTGGCAGCTTGCCTATCAACGCCCGATCCATTAAAAATGATCAAGGGTGATTTTGCCGGCTCTGCGGGATTTACAATGTTTGGTGAAAATTGGTTGAACCTTGCTCGTATTCGGTACGTTGGAAATAACTTTGATATTAATGAAGTCGGTTTTGTGCCCTGGCAAGGACGACTGAATTCGCTGGCATCTCAGGTCCATCGTGGTATTTTGATGATGGTTACATTAGACAAATACTTCTTTATGGCGGTATCGCAGGAAACTACGAAAAAATAGACGCATACACTGATTTGCAGGCTGTTATAGGATTCAATATGCAGCTTCGAGACAACTGGGGATATGAAATAACTTTCGGGAAAGGTAAAACTAAAGATGCTGGAAAAACTTTTTCATCTTACGATTTAAATATTAGCAGCTGGTATAATATTTCACCTGTGTGGAATGGGAATCTGTGGGGGGGATATTCAAAAACCTATAACTTCTCACGTGATTATCTCGCCTTCTATGCTTTCACCGGAGCTTCGATAGCCTGGGACGCTTTAAATGTTTTGAACCTCGGTTCGGATATTAATGTTTATGTTGAAGGCAATCCAGAAGGGTTGGTGGAAGATGTTACTTACAATATGCGCCCTTATGCAGCTCTAACCCCATTTAACAATTTTAGTTTGAGGATTTATGTTGATAACGTTTATGTAAGATCAACAGATAAATTAGAAAGTATAATTTTCGGTTTGTTATTCTCTTATAATTTTTCACCTAAAAGTTGGATTTATTTTGCATTTAATGAATTTAGAGATCGAAGCCTCCAATTCGACATTCAGGGAAATTCTCTTCCCTTAAAATTGCATGTAACAGATAGAGCAGCAGTAATTAAAATAAAATACCTTTATTACTTTTAATTTTTTCTCATTTACCTCAACACATAAAATTCCTTAGAATCATTTTTCTATTCTAAGGAATTTCTATTTTAAAGAGTAAATTTTTAATTACTAAGAAGTCTTCTTTTATAATGAATATCAATATGAGTAACAAAAATAATTCAGACGAAAAGAACTTACCACCTTGGTTAAAATGGGCTAGAGAAATTCAGACACTTTCTCAAACAGGGCTTGCATTTGCACAAACGAAATATGAAACGGAGCGATACAATCGTTTAACAGAAATAGCCGCTGAAATTATTTCGCTCCATTGCGAAGCTGAATCTACCGAATTAGCAAAAATATTTCTATCACATCCGGGTTATGCAACTCCTAAAATTGATGTTCGTGCTGCTGTGATTAACCAAAATCGAATACTATTAGTGCAGGAACGAGCGGATAATTGTTGGGCGATGCCCGGCGGCTGGGCTGATGTTGGTGATTTACCTTCCGAAGTTGCAATCAGGGAGACAAAAGAAGAAAGTGGATTTGATGTACAGCCAAAAAAAATAATTGGCGTGTTCGATGCAAATAGATCGGGCAGACCATTGGAATTTTTTCATGCATTCAAAATTATTTTTTTGTGCGAATTGATCGGTGGAGAGGCGACAGACAGCGAGGAAACTCTTGAAGCAAAATTTTTTCCATTCGATAACCTTCCCCCCTTTTCACAAAATCGAACTAATCACAAACACATTGATGAATTATTAAAACATTTATCTAATCCGAACAGAATGACTTTTTTCGACTAACTCTAACCTTGAAAATTATTTTTTTGTGTGTGCCGTCGCAAAATGGTTTGCTTGCGGATCCCCACATCGGCAAAGTGAAACACTGCCTCTTGACTTCACTTTATTTCCACGAGAGTCAAATATGTCAAAATTTCCCTTAATATTTATTGGACCATTTTCTGAAACTACAATTTGAATTGCATCCCCCCGCTTTAATTCGCTTTCTGACTTTAATACCTCTTTGACAGTTAATGCACCTGACGGACATTTATTGACAGTTTCCAAAATTTGATCTGTGCTTGCACCAAAAATATTTATCCACGGTGATTGAGTTGAGTTAAAAACTTTTGGCAGCCCATGAATGCAATTAGCGGAATGCTGGCATTTTGATGCTTGCCACAATATCGTTATTTCTCCATTTGAGTACTCTTTTTTTATATCCATTTGTTTGTTAAAATTTAAGATCGTGCTATTATCTGCTATGTCAGGCATTCATTTTTTAATTTGGAAATATTGTTTTTTTATTGAAAAGAACATTAGCATTTTTTCAGTTATAATCACAGAAATGCATTTTAATTTTACAAATTACATGCTAGAGATTTTTCTTTTCTTTGTAAGCCCTAATTTAATGGCGACTGCGCTAACAGCTTGTGTACTTCGATTAACTTTGCCGGCTAATTCCTGAAGTGGAATTCGTCCGTAATTTTCTCTCATAATTTGAAATTCCTCTTCAGTCCAGGGACGACTTCTGCCCGCACTAACTCCGAGCGGCCCAACTATTGTGATAATTGCATTTATGCTTCGACCTAATTGGCGTGCAATTTCTTTGGTAGGGATTTTTATAATTACGTATTACAAAATCCTGATCCTCTTTTGTCCATGAGTCTGCCTTTATCCCGCAGCTTCAACCCCTGCCTATTTGCTTGATGAGACACCGCACTATGAGTGCCCAAGTTCCGAAGCAATTTCTCCATACGACTTTGTTTGATAGTTCTGCTTCAAATAATCAATTTCTTCCTTAGTCCATTCATGATCATGTCTTGGTCTGTTTATTCCAAGCACTTGCGCCTGTAATAGAACCGCGTATTTAGATCTATTCAATTTTTCCGAAATAGACTCAAGTGCATTTTTTCTATCCGAATATAATTCACGTAAAATATTTTTTTCTTCCTCTGTCCACGATGGTGATTTTACTGCACTCAGGTTTAAAAATTTTGCTCTGTTCATAATTGAAGGAATACTTCGACGAAGAGTATGAGAAATGGATAAATTTTTCCGATCGGCGTAATGCCTTATTAAATAATTGTCCTCCCATTTTTCCCAAGGTCGCACTTTACTAAACCGAATACCAAGTTTTGCCGCCTTTGCCATAACATTATCGGGTTTTCTGCCTAATAATTTTGCCACGGGTTTTGCACCTTTTTTACTATATAATCTTTTAAGGATTTTTATTTCTTCTTCCGACCATTTATTGAGCATTAGTGAGTTCCCTGAAATGTTTGAATGCTATTTATTTGTTTATTGGCTAATTTTTTATGATGAATTTATAGGTTTGAATTCGACTTAGATTTGAAAACGTCTATTTGATTTTGTTTAATTTTTTTTATTCTAATATTCCTAAAACATCTAACTCATTAACGTTTTAGTAGAATAACTTAAGTACTTTGCAAATATAGAATGAATAATCATAAAAAGGAAAGCCTCTTTAATTAACTATTTTACCTATCAATTGCGATCTAAAATTATTTTCTATTTCGTTTTGCAGCGGCATTATATGTTTGTTGTTTTCAAATTATATGAAGAAAAGTATTTGGAGTTGTTAGAAAAAAGACGAACAACATTAAAATTGTAGAGACGCATCGAAATGCATCTTTGCTTAAAAAATTATCCCAACAACTCCCTAACCTGACTTATCACATTACTCAAATCAACAGAAAAGCGTTGTGCTGTATTAACATCGAATATTCTAATTTGATATTTTTTTGCTCTCAGGATTTTTTAGAAAATTCTTTGGAGAAACAACAGAATGTCCAAGTTTTTTCTCTAATTGTTTTCTTGCATCGCCAGCGATTTTTCCTCCGGCTTTTGCATCAGATTTTAATTTTGGAACTCCTTTTGAATCTTCTGTACGATGTATCTCTGTAGTTGATCGTTCACCAAGCATTGTAAAAATAAGTTCAAAGTCATCCATGTGATCACGAAGATTTTCTCTTTTCAATTTCTTTAGTTTTTTATATTGGGCGGGCGTTACTCCAAATGTGGCTTTAGATATTTCTGCTGTTAAAATTTCATAGTCTTTATTTTCTTTTGCTCCACGCTTTTGCCATTCATCAGTTAATTCTTCGCGAATTGCAATGCCGCGCATTCTTTTTTCAATCCAATCTTCAGAGTATCCTTTAAGTTTGTAAAGCATTCTTGTTCTTTTAGATGCTAATTCAGGATTCTCAATTTCCTGAACTCTTTCATATCCAACCTTTGCCAGCCATCTTTTGAATGGCTCAGCTTTAGGGGATGGAATTGATTGGATTATTCGAAAAATTCCTTCTGTATTTGCACAATCTGTTGTCCTCATTTTTCCATCAGATGCTTTTAATTTCAACTGTCGACAAATTGTCGACAGTTCAATTTCATCTTCATCTTTGACTCGTAATTTCATTTTGAACCAATAATCTCTTGGGTTAAGGCTATCAGTTAACGCAAGGATTACATCAACAACAGAAAACCACCATTCGTTATTATAAAAGGTTTTTCTGATTTGCTGATTCTTAAAGATTACAATTTTTGTTTCGTCCATCATTACTCCCAAGTATTATTATCCCAACAACTCCTTAACCTTGTTAATCAATTTGCTTAGCTCAACATCAAAACGCTCGCCGGTTTTTCTGATTTTAACTTCGCATTTATTTTCTTTTAGTTTCTTCTCGCCAACTACAACTTGAATCGGCATTCCGAGTAAATCAGCATCATTAAATTTAAATCCTGCTGTAACATCACGATCATCAAACAACACTTCTATTCCTTGTTCTCTCAAATCTTTGTAAATATTTTCACAAGTATTAACAATTTCAGGCTTCTTCAAATTCAAACCAAGCAAGTGAACTTGAAATGGTGCGAGTAGTTTATTCCAAACAATTCCATTGGCGTCGTGGTTTTGTTCAATATAACAAGCCATTACACGCTCAACACCAATTCCGTAACTTCCCATAATTATCGGGTGTTCTTTTCCGTTTTCATCAAGAAAATTTGCGCCCATTGCTTCAGAATATTTTGTACCGAGTTTAAAAATATGTCCAAGTTCTATAGCAGGAAAAACTTCAAGATGCTTTTCACATCTTGGGCAGCCTTCACCTGATTTTACAGTTCTAAAATCAGCATACTCAACTGTTGAAACATCACGTTTAAAATCAATTCCGCCAATATGATAATCATTTTTATTTGCACCGCTGAACATATTGTTTGCATCTTTCAAACGATTATCTGCAATTATTCTTCCACTTGGCTTGCCATCCCTATGGGAAAATCCAACAGGACCAATTGAACCTGCATCTGCACCGGAAATATCTTTCAATTCTTCCGGATGAGCAGGACGAACATTTCCGCCAAGAGCTTTTTCCAACTTAGTTTCGTTAACTTCATCATTACCAAGCATTAAAATTAAAACTGGTTTATCGTTATGAATATAAATTCTTGATTTTGCACATTGTGTTTCTTCTATTTTTAAGAACTCACAAAGCTCATCAATAGAATGAACGTTCGGTGTTGAAATTTCATAAATAGTTTTACTATCAGCATCTCTTTCAATCGCACTAATTCTTGATTCAGCAACTTCAACATTGGCAGCGTAGCCGCAAGCTTCACAATAAGCAACCGTATCTTCGCCGGCAACAGATTTAACCATAAACTCTTCCGATCCTGTTCCGCCCATCGCGCCACTTGATGCGCCGACTACAAAATATTTCAATCCGCATAGATCAAATATTTTTCTATATGCGCTATCGTGCAGTTCGTAAGATTTATCTAATCCTTCCCAGCTTGTATCAAAACTGTAAGCATCTTTCATTAAAAATTGTCTTCCGCGAATCACTCCACTTCTTGGTCTTGGTTCGTTTCTAAATTTCGTTTGTATCTGATACCAGATTTGCGGCATATCTTTATAAGACTTAAGAACATTGCGTGCGTGAAAAGTCATAATCTCTTCGTGAGTTGGTGCAAGGACATATTCGCGATTTTTCAGATGAAACATTGTATCACCAAATGCTGCAACACGATTTGTTTCTTCCCAAATTTCTGTTGGATTAAGTGCAGGCAAGTGAAATTCCTGGCCGCCGATTGCATTCATTTCTTCTCGGATAATTTCACTTACTTTTCTCATAACTTTATAGCCAAGTGGAAGGAATGAATAAATGCCCGCTGATAACATTCTAACCATTCCAGAACGAAGCATTAAAATATGGCTTATAACAACTGCATCGTTTGGAACTTCTTTTAGGGTGGGGACAAAAGATTTTGATAATCTCATTGAATATTTTTCGTTTTAATTTGTATGATGGAAATTTTGATTGGAAAAATACTGATTTGAAAAGGCTTATCAAAGTTGGTTAAATTTTAATTAAATGAATAAAATCTTTATGTCTAAGATATAATTTTGATTGTAAATTCTTTAAGTTCACCCTTGTAGATTTTAACAATTATAAAATTATTGAAAGTATTTTATGGAACATTCTGCTCAGGTTGAAATACCCCTTCTAAGCTTATTACCTTTTATTTTAATGCTTTTATCAATTGCTGTTCTCCCTTTGTTCTGGAATCACTTTTGGGAAAAAATAAAAATAAACTTTATGTTGCAATAGTACTCAGTATTCCGGTAATCATCTATTTACTGGCAAATAATTTTTTTCATCAGTTAATTCATACGATGCTTTTTGATTATGTGCCGTTTTTAATATTGCTTGGTGCACTTTTTACAATAACAGGCGGAATTCTTTTAACAGGAGACATAGAAGCTAAACCTAAAATCAACACTCTCTTTTTAGGAATTGGTGCGGTACTTGCGTCACTAATGGGAACAACCGGTGCTGCAATGTTATTAATTCGTCCGGTAATTCAAACGAATAAAGAGAGAACTTTTAAAGTCCATACAATTTTATTTTTTATTGCAGTAGTGGCTAACTGCGGGGGCTTATTAACTCCACTTGGGGATCCGCCATTATTTATGATGTATCTGCGAGGTGCGCCATTTACATGGTTTTTCCATTTAGCACCTGAATGGTTTGTTACAAATGCACTGCTATTAATAATCTATTTTTTTGTTGATACTTATTATTACAAGAAAGAACCTGAATCAGCAATAACGAGAGATGAATCCAACATCAGACCGATAAAGATTGAAGGCAAAAGAAATTTTATTTTCTTGATTGGAGTAGTTTTGGCGGTCGCCTTTCTTAATGAACAATATCTTTCTTTTATCAATATTAATCCTTACTTCAAGTTTATAAGAGAGGCTGTAATTGTTTTGATGGCATTTTTATCAATGCAGTTCACTCCAAAACTTTTACGCGCATCAAACAACTTTACCTGGCATCCGATTGAAGAAGTTGCATATTTATTTTCGGAATATTTATAACGATGGTACCCTGTCTTTATATCTTGAATCTAATGCAAAACAACTTGGTGTTGAGACAGTAAGTCAATTTTATTATTACACAGGATTACTCAGCAGCTTTCTTGATAACACTCCAACCGCTGTAACGTTTCATTCCCTTGCTTTAGGACTTGGAATTACTGAGGGAACTTTAGTGGCAGGAATTCCAGAATTATTATTAAAAGCTATATCGACAGCAGCAGTATTTTTTGGTTCGATGACATATATTGGCAATGGCCCAAACTTTATGGTTAAAGCTGTTGCGGAAGAGAATAATATTAAGATGCCCGATTTTTTCAGTTATATGTTTAAGTTTTCAATAGTAGTGCTTTTACCAATTTTTATTTTAGTTCAATTACTTTTTATTTAAAAAGAAAAGAAAAGATGTATTCAAAACCATTTCACCCCTGGCATAATGTTAGCCCTGGTAAAGATATACCAAAAACTGTAAACGGAATAATAGAAATACCTAAAGGTTCAAAAGGTAAATATGAACTTGATAAAGAAAGCGGATTATTAAGATTAGATCGCGTACTTTATTCATCAGTTCATTATCCTGCTAACTATGGATTTATTCCACAAACATATTGTGATGATAAAGATCCATTGGATATTCTTATAATCTGTTCAATTGATGTTGATCCGCTTTGTATTATCGAAGCAAAAGTTATCGGGGTTATGCAACATGATTGATGATAACGAGCAGGATGATAAAATTGTTGCCGTGGCAAATAATGATATGGCAGTTAATTACATAAATGATATTTCAGAACTGCCGCCGCACACAGTTGTTGAGTTAAGAAGATTTTTTGAGGATTATAAAAAAATTAGAGCACAAACAGGTTATTGTTGAACAGTTTCTTGGAGAGGAAGATGCCTATAAAATCGTTTATGAGGCAATTGGGCTTTATATGAGAAGATGAAAGATAGTTTAATAAAGTAGAGGTGTATAAGCTACGTTTCTACAATATTTTCAATCAAATAAACTTTATCATTTCGTCTAACAAGAGAAGGAATTTTTAAAGTTATTTCATCTCCTCTTTTTGCAGATGATTGATCTTTATCATTTACAATCATCCTTCCTAAAATAATTTCAATCACTCCGGTTGTTTCACCGATAATTAAAAGTTTATCTTCAATTTTTATCTCGCCTGATTCTAAAAAAAATGATGAGCAACTTGCGGTTCTTGAAAATAATTAGGACTTTGCCCACATAAACTTTTCTTGTGGTTGCTTTACTTCCATTAACTCCAGCGTACTCCTCTGATGAAGGAATCCCGAAATAAAATCCAGAGGAGAAACCACGGTTATAAACTTTTTCAAGTTCGCCAAGAAATTCTTTTTTCTTCACTTCATTCAATCCCCCCTCAAAATAAAGATCTATCGCCTGCCTGTAAATTGAAACTGACTTAGCAACATATTCCGGCGATCTTTTTCTTCCTTCAATTTTAAATGAATTTATTCCGGCTTCAATTAACTGATCAATAAATTCAATTGTGCATAAATCTTTTGGTGACATCACATAATCTTCGCCAATGATAAGTGATTTATCAGTTGCAGAATCAATCACTTCATATTCTCGTCTGCAAGGCTGAACACACTCGCCGCGATTTGCACTTTTGCCAAATAAATGGTGACTCATAAAACATCTGCCACTAACCGCAATACACATTGCACCGTGAACAAATGCTTCAATCTCTAAATCAGTTTTGCACGAATCTTTTTTTATTTCTGCTAACGAACACTCACGCGCCATAACAATTCTTACTGCCCCCATTCTTTTATAAACATCAGCAGCAAGTGAATTTGAGATTGAGCTTTGCGTGGAAATACAAAATGGAAATTAATGTTTATAACATAAATCAGCAACGGCAAGATCAGAACAAATTATTCTATTAACTTTATTTTGTTTGGCTGCAATAATTATTTCTTCAAGTTCAGCAAGTTCTTCTTCAAAAACAATTGTGTTAAGAGTAAGATAAGTTTTTACTTTATGTTCTTTGCAAAATGAAACTACTTTGGAAAGTTCATCAAGAGTAAAGTTTGCAGCCTTTGCACGCATATTAAGTTTATCCAAACCAAAATAAACAGCATCCGCACCATTGCTAACAGCAGCACGCAGCATTGTCCAATCCCCTGCAGGTGCCATAAGTTCGGGTTTGGTTGAGGTGGTTGATAGTTTGCTATGATTCTGATTCATACAGGTTAAAAAGAATAGAACACAGATTCCGCAGATTGAGCTGATCAGCGCAGATCTGCCTAATCTGAGTTATCTGCGTTCTATTGCGTTAAGCTTTTTCTTCCCAAACTTTTGCAACTTCAACAATTGTTTTAACTGCCATTTCCATATCCTGAATTGCAACCCACTCAAGTTGAGAATGGAAACTATGCTCGCCTGCAAAAATATTTGGTGTCGGCAAACCCATAAAAGATAAACGCGAGCCATCCGTACCGCCGCGGATTGGGTGCATAATCGGTTTAATTCCTAATCTTTCCATTGCTATAATGGCGTAATCATTAACGTGCGGATGTTTATCCAAAATTTCTTTCATATTTCTGTACTGCTCAATAACCTGAAATTCCATTCTTGCGCCGGGGTATTTTGCAACTGTTTCCTCCGCAAGTTTTTTTAGAAAATCCTCGTAGTCTTTAAGCTTTGATGTTATAAAGTCACGGATGATGAATTTTAAAGTAGTGAGTTCTTCATTGCCATTAAAATATCCGCAATGAACGTAGCCTTCACGCGCATCAGTTGTTTCAGGTGATAACGTATCTTTCGGCAAACTATCGATAAAGTGAGAAGCTATTTTGATAGAATTTATCATAATATTTTTTGCATAACCGGGATGAATATTTTTGCCAAAAAATTTTATTACAACTGCATCGGCAGAAAACGTTTCTGTCTCTAATTCGCCTTTGCTTGATCCATCAATAGTATAAGCATACTTTGCTCCAAGTTTTTTCAAATCGATTTTTTCAGTTCCTCTTCCAACTTCTTCATCGGGAGTAAAGCATATTTTAAGATCACCATGTTTTACTTCCGGGTGGGTAAGCATGTAATTAACTGCATCAACAATTTCTGAAACACCCGCTTTGTTATCTGCACCAAGTAAAGTAGAGCCATCCGTAGTAATGATATCGTATCCAATCATATTTTTTAGATCAGGATTATCATCAACAGAAATAACCCAGCCGCCGTTTTCAAGTTTAATATCCCCACCCTGATAATTTTTTCTGATAATAGGATTTACATTTAAACCAGTTACAGCAGGAGAAGTATCAACGTGAGCAATAAAAGCAATAGGGTCAACTTTTTTATTTGTGTTGGATGGAAGAGTCGCCATTACATATCCCCACTCGTCCATATGAGCATCTTTTAATCCCAATGCTTTTAATTCTTCCGCAAGATTTTTAGAAAGAATTTTTTGCTTTTCAGAACTTGGAAATGAAGTTGATTCTTCATCTGATTGAGTGTCGTATTTTACATACTTTAAAAATCTATCTACACAAGTGAATTTATAATTTGCATCGAACATATTAACCTCAAGTTTTTAGTTTAAGAAAATTTGCTTCAATTAATTTTAATGATTTTAACTCTTCTATTTTTGCTCTGCCTTCTTCGGTTTTGTTATCGGCAATAGGGAATTCCTTACCAAGCCCGACAACTTCAAACCTGTTTTTCATAATCCTTTTGATACAAAATAATTTAAAACGGATTCGGCACGCATAAGAGATAATTTTTTATTCCCTTCCGCAGAACCGACATTATCAGTGTGTCCTTCTATTCTCCAGCGGCTTAATGGATTTTCCTTCATTGATAGAACTAATTTGTCAAGTTCGGCGTAAGCGGTGGGTAATAGCTGAGCGCTGTTAAACCCAAAATTGGTCGCACCGCTAAGGGTTACTCTTTAATTTCCTCTTTTACAATTTTCGGCTCGACAACAGTGCATCCATTCTGATCTATCTTATCACCAAGTGGTGTGTCCGGACATTGGTCGAGAAAATCCGGTAAGCCATCTTTATCCGAATCAATCAGACAGCCATTTGCATCAACCTGAACATCATAGGGAGTGGCAACACTTATCAAGATAATCCGGAACGCCATCAGCATCACGATCAAAGGACAGCCAAATTCATCAACCTCAACTCCAAAGGGAGTATTTGAACACAAATCCATATAGTCGGGGATATTGTCTTTGTCTGAATCAAGCGGGCAGCCGTCTTTATCAACTTTAACTTCTTTTGGCGTTGTGAGACATTGATCGAGATAATCCGGTACCCCATCCTTGTCTCCGTCAAGAGGACAGCCAAACTCATCAACTTTTACTCCGGCTGGTGTATTTGGGCAAACATCTTTCGAGTCAACGACACCATCATTATCAATATCATTTTGCGTAAAAAATGCATAAGATAATCCAGCAGACAAAGTAAAAAATATGTCGTTGCTTTTTCCGGATGCAATATCATCAAGAAAATCATTTGGACTTATCTGCACACCGCCGGCGAGATTAATAGTTGTGTTATCAGTAATCAAAAATCTAAAGCCTAATTCACCGTTATAATTTAATTCATTTTTCTTGTAAACATCTGCAAGATTATTCGGCAGTTTTTGATCGGCTTCGCCTTTTGGATCAAACCATAAATTTGAAACACCCCCAAATAGATAAGGAAATACTACTTCACCCAAAGAAAATGCGTAAACAATTCCACCACCAAAGAATCCAATTTTAGTTCGAAAAATAGTTGGAGTAAATCTCGTATCCTCTCCCGATATAAATCCACCGCCCCCAAACGCTCTTAAGCCGAAAGAACTTTTTGTTGAAGAAGCAAAGAAGTATTCGAGAGTTGCTCTGCCGAAATAATCAAATCCACTGCCCTTAAAGTCAGTGTATTCAAGTGTCGAACCTCCTTCAAAAGATAAAACAAGTGTACCCGAAAACGGATGATATAATTGATTAGAAATTTTTTGTGAGTGAACTGAAATAGAAAAAATTACAGCAATAATAAAAACAATTCTAAAAAACAGATTCATAGATTTCCTTAATTTTTGAATTATAATTTAAATTTAAGGTTATTTACGTGTAAATTAAAATAGAGGATTATTTGTATATAATAAAAAAGCTGCACGAGGCAGCTTTTAATAGTTTTATTTCATTATTATCATCTTCTTAGTTTCAATAAAACTGCCTGACCGTAGTTGGTAGTAGTACACTCCGCTGGACAGGCTGATAGCCTGTCCCACATTAAATTCTACTTCGTAAGTGCCAGGCTGTTGTGGTTCATTTACGAGTGTGGCTACTTCGTTGCCAAGTACATCGTAAACTTTCAATTACGATAAATGTCACCCTTCGACAGGCTCAGGGTGACAGTGGGAATTGTATATTTAATTTTGTTGTTGGATTAAATGGATTCGGATAATTCTGCTCCAATGTAAATTCTGTTGGTGAATTTATTTCCACTTCAATTGTGCTTGAATATTCAAACGTTCCATCAAAGTCTAATTGTTTTAATCTGTATTGATATTTTCCTGCAGGAAAATTTTCATCAGTGAAAGAATAACTCTTTGGTTCGGTAGTAGTCCCAAATCCGGGAACGAAAGCAATTTGATTCCAGTCCTGATTGCCGACTGAAGATTGAGGGCTGCCGACTTGTTTTCTTTCTATTTCAAACCCGCTGTTATTTGTCTCCGTTGCTGTTTGCCAGTTTAGCATAATAGTGTTTTGCTCTGCTGCGGCTGTGAAGGATGTTAGCTCGACGGGGACTATGTCGGAGGCTATTCTAACGAGATAGACCTGAGACCTGTACCCAGTTGATATAACTTTCCTCCTGTATCCAGCTAAAATGTAGTCTCCATTCTTTGTTTGTTTGACTGATTGAAACCCATCAGTTCCATCTGAAACATAAGTTATTTGCTCTGGGCTCGGAGGCTGGTTAAATAACTTTTGCCATAATACATTTCCGTCGCTGTCGGTTCTAACAACAAATCCAACTGCTACACAATCAAAACAGCTAGATTGACCAGCAATAATATACCCCCCATCTGAAGTTTGATCTACAGAGTATCCAACATCGCTATCATTTTCATAATCAATGTCCTTTGACCATACTTCATTACCAAGTGAATCTGTTTTTACAAACCAAACGTTTGAAAATTCACCTACACTTAATAGACCAGTTATTACAAATCCATTTTCGTTCGTATTATTAACTGAATTAAACCAATCACTACCAATTATACTAATGTATCGACTTGTCCATAGAGTATCTCCATTATCATTTAATTTTAATAACCATCCCTCACAAGATGCATAGCCGTTACAATCGAATGCACCTGCTGCAATAAAATTTCCATCATCTGTTTGTTTTATTGAAAATATTCTTTCATCATCTACATCAGTTCCATAACTCTTCTCCCAAATCATATTTCCTACTGAATTGGTTTTTATTATCCAAACATCTGCATCTACAGGCCAGGCATCCTTTTCACCAGCCATAATAAATCCGCCGTCTGCTGTATTATCCACCGACCAGCAGATGTCATCATTTACTCCTCCAAATGATTTTGTCCACAGTGTATCACCAAGTGAATCGGTTCGAATTAAGTAATAGTCTAACCCACCTGCACCGAATGATTCTGTTGTTCCTCCTATTATAAAACCACCATCATCTGTTTTTTTCATTGAGTAGCCATATTCGTCTCCATCACCTCCGTAAGTTCTAGTCCAAAGAGTGTCACCCGTTTGGAATCAGTCCGCAGAAGCCAGACATCGTAATTAGTAACCGGAATAGATTTAGTGTAACCCACAACAGCAAACCCCATCCCATAGCTCTTCAACATCATACGCAACATCAGTACTATCTCCACCCACTACTTTTGTCCAGAGCGTTATTGGTTCCTGCCCGAATAATAGATGACCTTGCAACGATAACACATAGAATAAAACCAGGACCAATATTTTTTTTATTTTCATTTCATGCTCCTAATCTTCAGGGGGTACAAGATTGTTACATACAAAGTGAGATACGTGAGAGTCAATTATCATTTTAATAAAGAGTAAACCAAGAACTGCAATGAACAAAAACGTCCTTATAAAGAAAGTACTCATAATAAACCTCGAAAAAATAATTATTGAATAAATCAGTTATTTTTTATTTCTGCTAGATTTGACTACGGGCAGAGAACGAGATGAAATCTTAACAGAAAAATTCTCGAACCATCTTACAAAGAGAAATTGATAAAGTCAATCGCACGAATGTGGTATTTACAAAGATGACATCCCGATAGACGGGATGTCATCGTTTAGGAAGAGGGAAATTATTTCAATAGAAGAATTTTCTTTGTTAGTCTTGACCCCGGTGTGATCAGATTGATAATATACACTCCTGAGCTTAGTTGAGAAGCATCGAATGTAAACTTCTGTATGCCTGAAACTATCTCACCATTGTAAAGTTCTGCAACTTGCTGACCGAGCAAATTAGTAATTTTTAAAGATACATTTGTACGGACCGGAACAGAAAATTCAATCGTCGTGGAAGGATTAAACGGATTGGGATAATTCTGATAAAGCACCATTTCTTCGGGAATTATATTTCCACCATTGTCAGCAGATGTGAGATAGAACGTCAACTCAATACTATCAACCATGGGATTTGCAGGGTCAACACTAAACTCTTTACTAAAAGCATCTGAAAAACCTATTCTTTGAGCAACAAGTTTATATGTTCCTTGGGGCAGAAAGCCGATATCGAAAGTTCCATCAATTTGCGTGAATCCATAATTGTAAATTAAATTATTGGTGACTGACTGGGCATAAAGTATAACATCAGCGGGAACAAAACTTTTACCCGGCATAATATTTACGAATCCACTTCCTTTGCCCCCTCCAAAGGAAGAGTCTCTTAGCAGAGCTTATATTTTCCCTGTCACGGGAGAATCAACTAATACTGAATCAGCTAATTGCCAAAATACCGTTGAAGTTGGATCACCATAACGAAGGGACAAAAAAATCCGAGAAAGCCTTGCAAATAGTAGTAGCCAGGATTTATAATATTTTTTACACTAAAAATCCTTGATTATCAGTAAACACTGTGTAAATATTATCCGGCATCGGAACATCGTTTAATTGAATCATTTTACTCGGGTTATGCCCCCTGTACGAATTACAACAATTCGCCCTGAGGGAAAACCGAGACACTATCAATTACCTGCCCGGAAGAGATTGATTAGTTTCGAGCATTTTGGATAATGTAATATTAATATTTACTGTTGAATCAGCTTCCAGTATTATTTCCTTTGCATAAAATGGTGCAAACTGACCATCATAAAATCCAACATAGAAGGAATCTTTCTGCGCTGCGATGGTAAACTCTCCGGGCGGAAGCATGCAAGAAAAATTACCATTAATATCAGTAAAAGATTTTTTAAGGATATAGTTACCGCCGTATATAATATTGACTTCGGCTTCGGGAATTGGATTAGTTCCATCAGTAATAATACCTTGAATTATTCCGGTGCTTTGAGCATCATACAAAAAATCAATTTTAATGTTAAGTCCTCAATCGGTTCTTCTCCATTATTATAAACAAATAGCGTGTCAGTAGTATCGAAGGAAGAGATATAATAAAACCCGATAAGGATACAATCCATTTTTACGGAATCGCTGCATCAATTGATTTGGACTTGCCAAGGTATCCATCAAATCTAGGAAAATCATTTATGATTATACTGGATTGAATCTATTACTAACGGCTGATCGCCTTCATTAATTAAATAAACCGATTCAAACCTTTTGAAAATATCCTCAAATTCAAATTTCTCCCGGCTCGATGTCTGGTTTAGGCTGAGCCAATAAAAAGAATTAAACTCAAGTAGTAAAATCAAAAGTTTTTGAAAATTTTTCATATCAATTAATTAATAATTTTAAGATTTGTATTTTTTGTTTAGTAAGTTTACGCATTAAAAAGTGACAAAGAAAATTGGCAATAGATAATTTAAATTACATAAATTTTAATCAAAAAGAACTTGATGAGTTGTTTCGAGCTTCTTTGTCTGGAGACTCCAAAGCGTTTCGAACACTCTCGGTTCATGTCCGGAATATTGCTTTTACCTATTTCCAATCTAAGCAGCGCCAGGGGAAAATAATTAATACTGATGATGTTGACGATCTAACAAACAACGTTTATTTGGCATTTGCCGAGCAATATCAAAAGGTGGAGAACCTTGAATTCTGGCTTAGAAGAGTACTTTTTTTAAGTTTTATTAACTGGTATAAAAAGAATAAAGCTAACCGAACTTTCGAGTTAGAGGAAGCCCGATATCTTCACGATACAAGTTCTAACCCGGATCACTCAATTGATGCAGAAAAAATTAACCAATTATTGACACTTGCAGGAGACAAACAAAAATTATCCGAATGCGATTTTATGAAGATTTGAAATTCAGTGATATAGCAATTGAGTTAAACAAGTCAGAAGACGCTATAAAAAAATGTTTTATAGAACTCCGGTGAACTAAGAGGCAAAATTTTAAATTGTCACCTTTGGGAATTAAAATAACTATTGTATTGTGAAAAATAAAATTATAATGAACAACTTTGAATACATCCTGATTTACTCCAGAAAAACTCGCTTAGCGAAGTCGAAAAGATTAAGCTTGAGGAAATTCTTAAAAATGACCTTGAGTCTAAGGAATTTTACAATACCTACATCAAGTTGGGTAAAGCACTAAAGAAATCCGACCATATCTCGTTTGACGAATTGAAAATTTTATATTAGTCAAAAATAATCTTGAACCGGAAGACCAAAATATTCTAGCTAAAATTCCCTGGATTGAAGCCCATCTGCAAGAATGCGCCGCTTGCAAAGATCAGTTCACAATGATCAATTCCGAATATGCCGATGTTGAAATTTCCTAACTGACAAATTCGCCACAAATTCAGATAAAGCTTTTATTCAAATTCTAAAAAGCTCCTTTTTAGAAAGATGAATCCGCAATATTATGCGTTCGCCGCAGTGCTGTTAATCGGCGTATTATTCGGATCATTATTTTTAGTTTCAGAATTAGCAACACTCCTCGGCTTTCAAACACTTGCACATCTCTCGAAGATAAATCTGATTTCTATATTAGCAGAGGAAGAACTACTGATTATTTTCAGGGAAGCATTAGCGCTCTTGATAATAAAGATTACAACGCAGCCATTTCTTATTTAAAAAAGATATTCAAGAAAATTCTAACAGCGAAACAATTTTTATATACACTATGTTTAGATTGGTTTACTCTTGAAATTGCTGAAAGTGATTTCATAGGCTTATTTCCTTCATATAATAAATCGAATGCAAAGGATGGGTTGAAAAATCTCCAACTGTCAATTGAGAAAAACCTTTCCGGTAAATATCAGAATCTCTCAATGAATGCACATTTTTATATCGCAAAGGCCTACTTGATGTTTGACGATAAAGAAAATGCAAAAAAATATTTGGAAAAAGTTATTGAAGAAAAAGGTAGTAAAATGATTGAGGCTGAAAATATTCTGAGTGATTTGGAGTAGTCTGTGTTTAATGATTATACAAGACATCCATATTATTGCTGCTGATATTTTCCTTTGTTTCAGCCCGCCGATAAAAATTTTCCGTTTCCGGAAAATAACGACTTAAAAAAAACCGACAAATTTTCTGCTTCAGATTCGATTTACAAATCTGTAATTGCAGCCAATTGAATGTTGAACTGTTAAAATCTTATCAGAGAATTATCCTCAATTCTGATATTAACTTCAAATCCATGAAAAACAAAAATTAGAAACAATTACCCGATGGTTTTGAGAAGTCATTTTTGCTTGCAATGATTTCCAAACGCGATGGAAATTACGGAACAAAATATCTGACACCCTCTATTCAAAACTCTCAAATCATCAGATTTTTCCCCTTATTACGAAGAGCTTATTTTTTTGCATCTGATACCGATAGATTATCAATGCTTGATGCAAAACTTAATGGAGATAAATCCTTCGACTAATCGTTCGATAAAATATTTTGCCCATTTTATTAATTCGGCAAAAGGAAAGTACAAAGACGCAGAAAAAAAATTTATAACTCAGTTAGTTGTTAGATGATCTTCCACAAATTACGAATTGTTTTTTCACTATTCATTCTTGCAGAGGAGTCTTGGAGATTATCAATTAAAAGTTGCAGTAATATAAATAAAGCCATGAAGCTGGCTGAAAAAGACAAATGGTTTCAAATAAAAGCAGCTCTTTCCAAAGGTTCGTTGTATTTTCTTTCAGGCGAAAATGAAAAAGCATTGACAGAATATGAAACTGCATTAAAACTTTCACAAAAAGCCGGCGATAGACAAAATGAATCCAAAGCCATGGTTGATGCTGGAACCATGTTGGACATGAATCGCGAAGGAAAAAGCAAGAGGGTATTTCAATAAGGTAACAACGATTTCAAAGAGTATTAACGATAATGAAAATCTCGCATTCGCTTATTCTGAACTTTGGCGTACTCATTTTCTTCACAAATGAATTAATTGATGCGAAAGAGAATTACAAACGCAGCTATCAGATTTATAAAGTCTTGGAAATAAAATGAGGTTGTCATTTTTATCCGATAACCTCGGAAGAATTCATCTAAACATATTTGACTTTAAATCTGCACTAAATACTACAAAGGATGGGGGGAATTTGCGGTGATAACAAAAGAGCGTTTGCATTAAATCTTACCGGAATAGCCGAGTGTATTTAATCTATCAAACTACAGCGAAGCATTAAAATACTACTGCAAGGCACAAGAAATAACTTCCGATATAAAGAAATTGATTTGTCTTCTGATAAATTCAGCTCGGAATTCTTAACTTTAACCTTGAAAGATTTTCCGGTCGCTCCAATTTTGAAAAAGCATTTTCCGAAGTGAGGAGGCGGGAAACCTTTATACTTGACTTTATAATAAATCTGGCATTGCTTCATTCAAATTAGACAGCCTTGGCAATGCAAATGTTTTGCAAAATCAATTACACTTCTAAAAGATAAATCTAGCCTTACACTGAAACGCTTCTGGTACACTCGAAGACATTGCTTGGTTTATTCTGAATCGGATCAAATCTATGATATGCTCGAAACTATTTCTATTGCAAAACTCCGTATCTAAATATGGCTTCGATAATATTCTTTCCGAAGCACAGTTAATAGAAGGGAATAAGCCCATTCCAAAAGAAAAATAATTTTAACGAAGCAAAAAATAGTTATCTGTCTTCTGAATATTTTACGCAGGTTAAATGGTGCTAATTCCAAATTGAAGCACTGCATTCATTAGGAAATTTATTTCGTCGAACACAGTTTGAACGAAGCTGCTGAATCTTATTTCAAGTCTGCTGTTAAATTAATTGAGGATGTGTCTCCTGCCCTTGTTTGAAGAAAATGAAGTACAGATTTTTTATTTTTCATCTAAAGCTGAAGTATATAACTCTTATGCAAATCTGCTTGTTAAATCAGAAAAGATTTGAGAAGCATTTGAATTGATTGATCACTCAAGATCGAGAAACATACCAGAACCTGAGCAATATCAAGCTTCAGGCGGCAGTTGGCAGCGATTCCTTGTTAGAAAAATTTGATGAATACGAGTGGCTGATCTATCCTCAGCTTCTTTCGAGAAACGAGATAGACTCGGTTAAAATTCAACCTTTGCCCTCTTTAAAGCAAGGAAATCGTAAAAGACTGATCCATCATTAGCAAAATACTTAAACTTGACAGCAGTCATTCAATTAAAAATATACAGAATGGTCTTTCAGAAAAAGAAAACTTCATTTCAATTTATTCTA
>JADJEI010000004.1 GCA_016709155.1 Ignavibacteriales bacterium
TTGATTAAATGGATCCTATCATTTCACTTACTGCTAATTGTTGAATGAACTCTGCCGTTCCATCAGGTGAATTGTCATCAACTATCAGTATATCCGGATTTGCGGTGCGAAACTTAATAAATCCGGAATAAGCTTTGTTATATTATCAAGCTCATTAAATGTCGGGACGATTATTAGCGTTTTATTTTCAGTCATATTTTTTTAATTAATAATTGCTATTGACCTTTACCAGACAAAACTACAAAATTGTTCTAAGCAGGATTTTCAAATCCATTCTTTAACGACTATATGTTTTCAATGTAAAAAGATCGTACCTTAATTTTATTTTAACGTCTTCAATTGATTCATCATATTTATGCTTAACCTGCGCCCAGCCTGTTATTCCGGGTCTAACTTTTAATCGCCTTTTATAATAAGGAATTTCCTTCGATAATTGTTCAACAAAGAAGCTCTTTCGGGACGCGGACCAACAATGCCTCATTTCACCTTTGAGAACATTGAACATCTGTGGTATTTCATCAATGCGAACTTTGCGAATAAATCTGCCAACACTTGTAATTCGTGGATCATCTTTTTGTGACCAGACAGACCAGTATCTCTTTCGGCATCTTTTTCATCGAACGATTTCAGAATCCGGAAAACTTTTCCGTTCTGCCCAATTCTTTCCTGCTTAAAAAATATACTTCCTTCGCTGTCTATTTTTATTGCGATAGCAGAAAGTAAACAAATTGGAAAAGTTATAATCAAAATCAGTAATGAAGCAATTATATCAATAAGCCTCTTAAGTCTTTTTCCCACTCCGGCATTAGCTCCGGCATAATGTCTATCAACGGCATACCATAAAGCTGAGAACTTCTCGCCTGCCCGCTAAGGATTTCAAGATCAGGAACTATTTTCAGACCCACCCCTTTATTTTCACTTAGCGAAATTACTTCCACAAGTAAATCGGATTTTCTTTATCGAGCGCAATTATCACTTCTTTAATATTTTCTCATCAATAAATTTAGGAAGATCAGCTGTCGCCTGATTACAGGAATATTCCGAAACTCCTTTTCAATGTTTTCATCAGAACAGCATAAGCAACAACATCAAGTCCTAAGGCTTTGTGTTCAATAATCTGATTATGAACTTCAAAAGCTCTATCATTAAAACCAACTATCAAAGTAGTTTTCTACCAAAACATGAATGATTAATCTTCTTTGAAATGCACGAATTAAAAGTCTGCCAGCTCCGACGAAGAAAGAAATAATCCCTAATAAATAAAAATTAATATTCTGGAAGAACTCGCAACATTGTGTGAATAATCATCAATAAAAATGAGGAAGAACAAAACAAAAATTCCTACAAAAGAAGCTTTGAAGAGAGTGGACAATTCATCAAATCTTGAAGAAGCAAACCATGTGCGGTACATACCGACAAAAGTGAAAATCAAAAGCCAGTAAAAATAAACCACAAACATCGGCAGGAAAAATTCCGGCATAGTAAGTAAATCGAACCACCCGGACTGAACACGAAAATAAAAAAAGACATACCACGCAAGATTTATGGAAAGAAAATCTATGAGAAGGATCAATATTTTTTCGAAGGATTTGGACATCATCATTTTATGATCTCGGAGTAGGCTCCCAAATTGATTTATGAGCCTTTATCACATATTTATAAAGCCCAACTACGAGTGCCACATTTGTAATAAGGAAATAATATGTCATCGAAAAAAGCGTGATCTTCAAGTTCACTTTGTTTAGTATAAATCCTATCACCGCGAAAAGTAAAACAATAATTGCATAAAAAGTAAAATCTTAAAAATTGATGCGGATTGCAAGAGAAATATATTCAATATGAAAAGAAGAATAAATAATATTGGAGAAAACCACCTGATAATTTTGTGAGACCAAAGCCCGTAGCTTACTAAAATCCTTGAAGAAAAAATTAAAGATTTGACGCACTTTAGCGTCTCTAAATTACTCGGCATGATGCGAACCTTTCTATCAAACTCCGATTTAACTTTAAGAGAAAGTGTTTCCACTGCCTCAGCTTCCGTAGTATAAACAAAATCCTTACCCATCTCTAAAATTTTCAAAGACAGATACAAATCATCAACCACAGGTTCATTTTCAGGCATAGGTGTGAAGAGATTTCTTTTTATACTGTAAATTCCACCGTTTGCTCCAATAAGAACGCCTAATTTCCCTTCATCATTTTTTATCCAGGACTCGTAATCCCAATATTTTTTTTTCCTGATTCCCGGTTTCGAAATTATCTAAACCTTCAATAAGTTTGAAGCCTCCCACAAACGCCGCCTACTCTGGAGTCTGCGTAATATTTAACCAGGTTTTTAAAACATCTTTATTGTAAATAGTATTGGAGTCACAAAAGACCAATATCTCATTCTTTGCAAGTTTTACGATATCATTGAGTACAAATTTTTTCCCTCTTCTTTTATCAAAAAAAACATAATTAAGATTATTGTGCATCACCCCGATTTTTTTTAGTATCTCATTTGTATCGTCTGTTGAATTATCCGAGCCAACTATTATTTCCAATTTATCAGGAGGATACTCAGACGCAAATAAATTAAGAATAGTTTTCTCAAGTACCATTGCCTCATTGTAAGCAGAAATTAATATTGATATTTGTGGTTTAAAAGCATTATTAGTTTTATAATTTTTATGATAAAAGAGAGCTAATAATTTAATTGATACGGGATATAAAACGTAAGTATGCAGAATAAGGAAGATGCAGATAGAAAATATGATAATAAGAATATTCATTTTAATAAATTTTGAACCAGACAATTATTGAAGAAATAAAACCATCTTAGAGTCAAATCCTTCGCCAATATTAAAATTATATTTTTCATTGCATTACTTTGATCTTCAGCATCCCCAGACTTAAAGTAGACTCCAGAATTTGTTTCTTGTACAATTCTTTTTATTGGAATAGCATCTGAGACAATAACTGGTTTTGCCATATACATATACTCAAAAGTTTATGTGGTATAGTAGTGATATCAAAGTCGTTATTCTTCTGTGGTATCATACATATTTTGTTTTTCAATAAACTTTGGAATTAAACTATGACAGCCATTTCATAAAAGTTATGGATTTAATTAAACCTATTTTTTAAGTATAATCTATTAAATAGTTACGATAAACTCCATCACCAATAATTAACATTTGTGCGTCAATTCCAAATTTTGGAAATACTTGACCGAATTTATAGCGGTCAATAAATCTCTGTCTGGACTGATGGTCCCTGTATAAAGAATGACTGGCTTATCGTCAAAGCTATAACCAAGAATTTCTGTTGAGGTATCATTTGAGATGAAGTTTTCATAATCAATAGTGTTTGAGACTACAAATACTTTTTGCGGGATTATATCCACTTTTAATTAATCGTTCCCGACCTTCCTCGATTACTACTATTACTCTATCCGCAAATTTCAAACACAAGTGTTCCAATACTTTTCAGATGATGATTCTTAAATATGTAATTTATTAAGCCTTTCTTTTGAAAATATTTCAATGCTTCGGGATAATTTTCGTGCATATCATAAATAATAGGCAACCGGAAAAAAAATTAATCATCAAAGCCAATGGCACCATCGGTAAATCGTGAGCATGAATAATTTTCGGCTTAATCCTAATGACAGTGAGAATACTTAAGAACATATCTAGGATTAAGAAAAAAGGGAAATTAAAAATTTTATTTAAAACGATAGGAACTAAAAAGTGCTTTTACCCTCTCAATTCTGCAATAAGGAAAATCTGGAGATTTTTTTTTATCATATTGATTGCAAATAATTGTAATCTCATATCCATTTTCTGATAGAGTCTTAATTTCTTTTCAATTCTGATATCCGGTGGAAAGACCGTTTGAGAAAGCATCAGGATATTTTTCTAGTATTCCAAGCTCCTGCCGATTCATCTCGTTTTTAAATTGATTAGATGGATAATAAAAAAGGTTTTCTAAATTACTCATAGCGCGAATAAGTATTCTTTTATCCAGCCGTACCAAGGCAAATAAAAAAAATATGGGAATACGGATTAACATTCCCAAATAATGTGCAAATACAGCTAAGGAAAATTTCACGCCTTTAAAATGTTTCTGATAATATTTGATTGTTGCAACCGATTCGTTTCTATATCTCCTAAATAAATTGTTATTTGCGGTCCCACCTTTCAAATGAATGATAGCTGTATCGGGCAGATAGTAAATATTTCCTCCTCTTTTTCGATATCTATAACATAGGTCAGTCTCCTCATTATAGAATGTAAATCTTTCATCAAAACCACCAATATTTATTAATTCTGAACGTGCTGCAAACAAAAAGGCACCTATTACTACTTCAACTTCAGTAGTTTGGTTTAAACCTCTATTCATCTGGTAATACTTATTAAAAAAACGTGATTTGGGAAATAACAAGTATAAGAACGAATTAGAAGTAACCACATTGTTTAATGTCGGAAAATCGTAAACTGAAAACTGAATTGAACCATCTGGATTTAATAACTTACATCCAACAGCTATATGGTCATCCTTTTCCTCAGCGAAGTTTAATACCTTCCTGATTGAATTTTCAAAAAAAACAGTGTCATTATTTAAAAATAAAATATATTTACCTCTCGATATTGCTAAAGCCTGATTATTTGCGGCCCCGAATCCTCTATTCAATTCATTTCGAATCAAAATAGTTTTCTCGAACTGGCTCAAAACCGTTCCAATGTCTCCAGCTGTCGAATTATTATCCACAATAATTAATTCGAATGATACATCTTTAGTAAATTCAAATAATGTCGAAAGACACTTCTCTAGAAGTTTAAAGTTGTTGTGATTCACAATTATTACAGAAACGTCTACACCTTTATGTAAATGCCTATCCATAAATTATTTAATAATCCCTTTTTCTAGTCTTTGATATGCTCGATAACCCCGCAAGGCATATTTAATTTTTTGAATTTTATTGTCCTCATAAAAAAGTATTTTAATCAAATGTTTAAAATAGTTCGAGTATTCTTTCATAAAAAATTCAGGATAATCTTTTTTAAATTCGTCGCGCAGGTAAAGCAAATTGCGGATTTTATAATACCACCTTACCGGTGCATGATTAAAAAAGTAAAATGTTCTTCCAAACAATTTTCTTCTCTCAAGGTTTCCTTCGTTATGAATAAGCCTGGCGTCATCAACTTTCATTACTTTATATCCCAGCTTGTTCAACCTGAAACCATATTCGATATCAACATAATCAATAAAAAAATCAGCTCTGAAATCACCAGCGTTTTGAAATATCTGAAGATTTAAAAGATTTCCTGATGTCTTTTGAAATAATGACTCGGCAAAATCTTCGTTAGTGTATTTTTCAGTTTCAAATCTATTTACAAAATATGGAGCAATAATGCCGATTAATTTTAATTCCTCATCATTAAAATTTTTCAGCATTTGATTTACCATTCCCTCTGTTGGAAAGCTGTCCTGATCCATTGTTAAAAGAAAATCGTAACCTTCTTCTATTGCATAGTGAGCACAAATATTCAACGCTTCACCTACTCCGAGATTGGTTCCTTTACTTAAATATTTAATGTTGGATTTATTGATCAGATCAGTAATAAAATCATTGGCTATATTATCGGAATTATCAAACAAGTAAATTTTTGAAACTTGTTTCTCCATTGCCTCTAAATTTTTAAAGAAGCTTTCATCCGGATTAAATAAGATAATTGCTGCAGCGATTAACATCTAAATTTAATCCTTATTATTACCATTTTTTATTTCTAGTTCATCAATAAACCGTTTCCCAATATTTAGCTCGGAATAATCAGGAGGAATAATGAAGGGTTTAGATTCGAGGTTTATGAAATCAAGGAATGCGTTCACTTGCGAGCTGTAATCATAACCTGGAAATTCTACTAGAAATACCTGAGGAAGATTAAGACAGAGATTCCACACAGCACTCTCGCGTGGAGTAATTGCAAGGATTGGTTTACCGGAAGGAATATATTCAAATGCTTTTGCCGGTATTGCCGCTTTTGATACAGCAAGTAGTAGTAGTCCATCTGAATTATCAATTTCTTCAAACAATAATGTTCTAGTCACTGGTTCTTTAACATACACATTGATATTAGCTCTCCGAAGAGCTTCATCTCTTCTTTTCAAAGCAGAAAAATCATCATTAGTAAGTACACCGAATATTTTTATTTCAAGGCAATTTTCATTTTTAATTGAGGATTTTATCAAAGGATCTAAAAGAGATTCGATCGAATTTACATTTCTGGAAGCTCTGAATCTCCCGGCATACAGTAACGTTTTTCTACTGCGGGCAGGTTTATTACTATTTAATTTAAATGAGTAAGTCGGATATGCATTTGTAATCACGCTAATTTTAGGAGCACAGGTTTTATATCTATTGATCAATTGCTTTTTCCACTCATCCGATGTTACAAAAATCTTAAATGCAGACCGAAGTGTTATGCTTTCAAATTTTTCTTCGATATTTTTTTTAAACCCTGAAGTCCTTAATGCAAGCTTCAATGGCTCATCAATCCATCCATCTCGCATATCAATTACCAATTTTAAATTAAATTTTTTTGCCAGTAAATAAGAAGCTAAATGAATAGATTCAGGTGGACTTGACGAAATAATAATGTCAGCATTCTTACAAACGTTTTTGACCATCGTTTTTTTTGTTAACCAAAAAGACCAGACAAAGTCATTATCAAAATAATAAACTATTTTTTTAATAAAATTTCTTAAGCTGAATCTCTTTTCAACCACCTTGCTAGGCTGAGTGATAGGAGCAGTTTGATTTTTTGTAAAACTTCTTAGTGGATCGCGAATTTCCAGTTCATTCCATTTTCCCCCTTTAACGAATCTATCTTCCCAACCTGACCAAATAATCGTTACAGAACTATTTTCCGTACTCAAGCATCTTGACATCCTCTCGACTCGATATCGACCAACATGGTCATTTTTTCCCCAATATGGAGCAATAAAAATTATCTTAGGTTTGATATCTGAATACATTAGAATATTTCTAGTTTATAAATTGAAATGTCTTTAACCTAAACTTCAAGATTATTCAATCTTTCTAACTGTCTTTTTATCAAATAGTCATTTGCGTAAGCGTAGGTTTCACAATATTTCTTTGCCTTTTGCAAATTACCTCTGGACTCAAAATATAATGAAGCAAACCAATACCAAAATATTTTAGGGGGAATTTGTTTGGTAGGAAAATACTTCTTAATTATTAATCTTAATGCAGAATATACAACTCTTGGTATAATCATATTTAATAAAATTTTCAATTTCAACCTGCCAAAAGTATTTCTATTCAATTCCTCCAAAAATTTCCTGGCGTTTTTTTCTTTTACTAATAAACTTTCGGAACGAGAAAGTTCTGTATCCTGAAATTCTTTATTCTCATTGGATGCGGATCTATAATAGATACCCAGTATTTGCGGAATTCTACGCAGTTTATATTTTTGAGAGTCTCTAAATTCAAACTCACTATCACCCGATACTTCATAATTTTCATCAAACCAAATGTTATCATTAAAATGTATTGATGCTCTCCACATTGGTTGAGATCCTACAATATTTCTCCAAAGTAATCTGGTTGGAGAAAAATCTAATTTGTAATAAGTTTTTAAGGATTTAACATCTCTAAACGATGCATCAGGATCAGAAGTTATAAATTGATCGGCATAAACTAAGCCAACACTGTTATGACTTTCAAATTTTCTGCTAAGATTTCCAAAGCATCTCTTCTAAGCAAATCATCAGTATTCGCATTTGTTATATACTTACCTTTTGCAATTCTAATTGCTCTGTTCCAGGCTTTGTAAATTGTCTCTCTTTTTCTGTTGTAATGTAGTGTATGTTGTTATATAATTTGCAGTAGTTCAGTATGATGCTTTCCTCATTTTGCTTGGAGCCGCTGTTTACAACAATAATTTCAATTTTATCAATAATACTCTGCTGTAACAAGTCTAATAATTTTCTTTCAATAAACTTTTCAGAATTATAAGTAGAGACTATTATTGAGATATAAGGATTCTTTATCATTTCGGGTTAATAACACATTCTTAGTAATCGTATTTTTTTAATAGTCGCCAAACTCAGATTTTCAATTCTTTCTACCCTTCCTTTTTTAAGAACTATTTTCCATTCACCAAGAACATTCGTTAATTCTGACATTTGAGCATTCTAAAAAAGTTATACTGTATAAATTAAATTAGCAAACTTGCATTTAAGTATTTATAGTGTGTAGACTACCCATTTATGTTGGCTATTCGGAGAGATGCGAACATGAACATTATTTAATTCCTGACTATTTATTTAACAGCAGCTTATGTAATATTAATTTTAAAATGAATATTAATTGTATTACGCATCTTAAAAAATAAATTTTGTCCCGTGAGTAAAGATTTTTATTCCTTCCATTATTCTAAAATAACAATTTTTATCTGCTTTATTGTGCTTAAGGAGAATAATAATGTAATTGATTATTTTGAAATGAAAATGGAAATAACAGAAAAAATGACATGCAAATCATACAATTAAGTATATGTTAATCTTTAATAAATATGGCATCGACATATAAAATTTTACCGGTCTTAGGATCTTTAACCTGATCAAAGTTACCTTGAAAGTTAAAATTCATTTCACTAAGAAATCTATAAATCTCGTCAAAATTTGTTTGATTTTCATAAAACTTTACAAAAGAAATTTCTAGGATAATGACATCAATTTTTTTTAAAGAAATTATAGCTCCTTTCAACACATTTAACTCGAATCCTTGCACATCAATTTTTAATAATATTTTCCTAGTCCAATTGATCTCATTTTCAAAACTATCCAATTCTCTGACTTCAATTTTTTCAGTAATTTCATTTTTTGTATGGGGAAATATATTTTTATGCAATTCTTCCATTCTTAATAAGGAAGAACTAGGAGAAAATTCATTATGATAAATAAAACTTGTAGCTGTGCTGTTTCCTAAAGCACTATTGAAACATTTAATATTTTCGATATGCTTGGTATTTTCGATTAGATTTTTATAGCAATCGCCCAATGGTTCAAATGCATAAATATTAACATTACCCAAAATTTTAGAAATCATTTTAGTAAAATTACCCACATTTGCCCCAACGTCCAGCACAGTCTTTATTCCCATTTTCTGTAACCAGATGAATTTACCGGCTATAATATTATTTTCCAGTGTATGAATTTTGGAAATTTGATAGCCTCTGTATCTAAGAAAATCACTAAGTTTTCTTTTTAAAATTGGAATGATCATTTTATATAGTTGCTCCCTACGATTATTGTGAAGATATCATTAAAAGGAATTACTCCCGATAAACCACTTAGAAAAAGAAGAGACATATTTGCATTGAAATTATTTTTATAATATTTAAAGATGTTAGAAGCAATAAAATACCTAATAAAAAAGGGTGGTTCTTCTTAATCACCAGAATGATTGAACGTTATCTTATATAAGTGTCGCATTATGTTTATTATTATCGCTACTAATATGGGAACTATGAATTAGTAATTCATTAGCGAATGCCCACAGTTAACAGTGAAAATAATTTCAAACTATATTTTCGAATATTGGAATAGAAAATGATAATATTGCATAAACTTAATAATGTTACAGGTATGACAAAATCAACATTGGCGAAATTAATAGTACACACAGCAGTTAGTAGAGAAAACACGAGCAACAACAACTTTATCACTTCAGCCTCCATCAGGAATTTTGTAATAGAATAACCTGTCTCGGCTTTAAGTTTGATCAACATTAAGACATTTACAATCATCGTAGTTACAAAATACCCAAGCAACCCCATATTGTTTTTAAATATTAAAAATCCTAAAATAATCCGAATACAACGATTATGAGATTAATCAACTGAATCATGGCTAGGAAGTAAACTCTTCCGTCCCCATAAAAAATTATAAATTGAAAATCCGAATTTGTTAATTGATTCAGACAAAGAAAGTATTAGGAAAAAAATTACCGCTTCATCAAACCCAAACCATAATTTAATGAACAATGTAAATCCGATGCTCATTACTCCATACATTAATCCTGCATAAGTAATACCTAATTTGGAAAGCTTCGAGCCCTCGATGTTTAAGAATAGATTTACTTCTTCCTTAGTTTTTAATGCACTGGCTTTCGGAAGTACGGTGCGGAATGTTGTATTGAATAATCCCGTTACACCGGTAGAAAATCGTTGTGCTATTTCATAATATGAAATAGAATTTATACTGTAAAAGTGGCCAAGTGAATATTTAATTATCGGGTCTATCATATTTCCAAAAATAGATGCACCTTGAATTCCGATACTAAACGAAGTCATTTGTTTCGCAAGACCAAAACTGAAATTATCAAATGACAAAGTTTTCAACGATTTGAACTTATTAAATTTAAATACTAAAATAAAAAAATCAACAGAGATGAAAGTGAGTATAATAGGGATAAATAAATTAAGCTTAATTTAAGCAGATATACTATAACAACTGAAATGAAAATGGATAGACTGAGAATTATACTTAGTTTACTAGTAAAGACAAATTCACTATACCCTTCAAAAATTGACCTGAAGAAAGTACTAATGTAACGGAAATAAAATCCTGCTCCTAAAATCAGGAAAAAAGTATTAGCATTATCTCGAAAATCAGGACGAATCAGTTTTTCATCGTTGAGATAGAAATATTCAGCCACCAAAACGATTATAATAAATATTAAAAATCCAAAAACAATAAACAATAAAAATGAAGTTGCAATTACACTATTAATCTTTTTTGTCAGGATCATTCTTAAATTCAGCAATATATTTTATTAATGCTGTCCCATAACCAAGATCAATCACTTTCCCAAATCCCCACAAAGAACTTAATAAAATCCATCCTCCGAAAATTTGCTCACCATATTGGGACAGATTTAATTTAAGTGTAATTAAAGAAATTATCAGCCCTATTAAGTATTGTAAGGCAAGCCAGAGAGAATTTCTTTTGTTTTTATTCATGGGAAAATTGTAAACCTCATTCGAGATGGTAGATTTAAGACATTTTAGATTTTAACAATTTCCTATTAGAAATATTCAAACCTAAAACTATCCCCCACAAAATTATTCCGTGATCCCATAACCAAGCGTCGGTCATGAACATTGAAATAACAATATATACTTGCGCCCAATTTAATAGCAAGGTTGTAATTTTCTCGTTCCTGTTAGAAGAATAACTCATCGACTCAAAAGATAACCTGATTATATAGAAAAGTAGGATTATGAACCCGATCAATCCTACAATTCCGGTTCTGTTAAGACAGCAAGAAATGCAATATGGGGATACCTTCCTTCCACATATTCTTCAAATATGAATTGAGGAAGTTTATTATATTTTTCACTAATGTAAGGAAATGCATAAATTCCCACTCCAAAAATTGGATTGTGTGAGAAAGCATTGACCGCAGTTGACCAAATAAAAATTCTTGAAATAATTGAGCTAGTTGCCGCACCTTCTTCATCAAGTATTTGCTGGTTGGATTGTGCTAGCTCCTCCGTCCTTTGAGATATTTCAGGATTGATTGTTTTTAAAGATATGTAAATACCTCCAACTAAAAAGATCGAAGACAATAAAATTATTATCAAATATCTTTTATTAAGGTTAAAATAATCCGATTTTTTTATTAGGTATAGAAGAAGCAGAGTAAAGGTTAATATGATCGAGATGAAAGCATTCCTAGTTTGAGTGAATAAAGACGCGACTATCAAAATCAGAGTCAGCAGAGTATAAAAAATTTTATTCTGGGATGATGCGAATAATAAAATAATAATTGATAATATGATACCGATTCCAACATAATCTACATACATCACTCCCGCAAATCCGAATTCTCGTGAACCTGAAATGACCCCGTTTAAGATCAAAAAAACTCCGTTGATTAGAACCATTCCAAGGTAAAAGACAAGATACTTTTTGAATTGAACCTGATCACTGTGTGCTGCAATTGTGAGTAAAACGAGAATGAAAAAGATAAATAAGTTAAATGTTTCCTTAATAGACTCCCATGGTACTTGATTATTAATATATGATGGAATAGTCAAAATAAAATAGATTAATAGTGGAGCAACTATCGAACTTCGAAAATCATTGATCGAAATATTTTTAAATGTGATGATAAAGGATAATAAAAGCACCACTGGCAAGTAAGAAACCCAACTAAAACCGAATAGATATTCTTTAATGAAGAGAAGGATTATGATTAATAAGTATAGAAATTCGAATCTTAGAGTTAAAAATAGAACGATAGGAATACTTAAAATAAAAATAATTTTGGTTGGATTGCTTCCTATTGCTCCAAATAAAATAACAAGAGGAAACATTAAAAATAATATAACGACTAATTCAGTTTTGAAATTAGAAAAATTCAAGATATAACTTTTTACTATTCCCAATTTGGAATGCTAATTATTTCTCACGGTTAAATCTAAATAGCTCATTTCGAAGAATAATTAACTTATTGTTATTTGTATTTTTGAGAAGGTCTAGAATAAACCTGAAAATAGAAATAACGAAAACAATAAATACAGTAATTAATAATGTGAATATAGTTCTGGGAGGATAGCTTTTCTTTTCCGGAAATGAGGGTGAATCAATAACGCGAAGAATCGGAACAGACTTAATCTCTTCAAATCTTGCCTGCTCTAATAACGGAATAATAAACTGCAACATGGCAGTATTAATTTCTACATCTCTGAGAAATCTTAAGTAGGTTTTTGCATTTTTAGGTAAAGATTTTATCGGAAGAAAATAGAATTATCTTTATCTGAGGAAATAAGTTTTTCATACTCATTCCTATATTCATTTAATGAAGTTTCTGCTGTTAAAACTAAGGGTGAGTCTTTGCCCAATAAATTTTTAAGAATCGTGTACTCTGTTTCTTTAGTACTTAATTCCGCTTCAAGTTTAGAATAGTTCTCTATGATAGATTTTGTTTGATTTGTGACTTCAAGAAATCTACTACTTTCCTGAAATGCCTGTAACGTATTCTCGGAAGAAGCCAGTTTTTCTTGAATTTCTGAATATCGTGCTTCCAGAAATATTCTGTTTTCACGTGATTTTGCACTGTTCAATCTGATAACAGACTCATTAACCTCCTTAGTTATGAAATCAACAATCTCCATTGCAAGTTTGGCATCGCCGGCACGAACAGTGATCTGATAAGCTCCTTCTTCTGTTACCTCAGTTGTAATACTTGATCCTAAGATTTTAATAGCTTCTTCTTTACTTTCCAAATCATAATAATTTAGTAATTTAAAATTATCAATTACTTTTCAAGGTTTGTACGACTAAATATTATTGTGGTAAAAAAGATTGTAACTCTCAATCGAACTCATACCAGACAAACCAAAACCAGCAAAAGGTAAGTTAGAAATACTGCTGGCAATTGAAGAAAGCGGATTTGTTTGTGAATTCTCAACTGCAATAATTTTTGCTGTAGAATCATACTGCGGTGGAATGAAAAAAAATTAATGAATAGACAGATAGAAGAATAAGAAAGAAAGAAACCAAATAAAATTTTTTATTTCTATAAACTAAAATTAAATAGTCTAATAGTTCAATACCCTAATTTTCAGCCATCTTTTTAATGATTTTTATTTAATAATTTAAAAACTTTAATAAATAATAATAGTGATACGTATTGATATGTTAAAAATTAAAAAATCAGACTTAAATAAATAAGCTAATTTTCAATTTTAAAGGTTTATGGTGCATAAACCTGCAATAATTGATTTGACTTTATAAATATTTTTATTATTTTTAACCATTAAATATAAACAAAGAAAAGATTTTTTATAGTTCATTTGCTACTGGTCCTAAATAATTTTTATTTATTTAACAGAGTAGCAAAAGTTACGCCGATTTAGGGAACTTCTCTGGTCGGTTTTTTAATTTTATGGAACATCAATATTTAACAAGGAGTCAAAATAGGAAAATTCGATACTAACTTTTAGACATTCGCAATAATTTAAACGAAAGGAATGAAGCGATGAAAGAAATAAGAGCAAAAATCGAGAATCCTCTATCGGAGCTTATTAGCGACGATATTTTTGAACTCCTTAGCTCACGGATTGATTGATGAAAAATCCGTTCGTGATTATCAAATCAGAAAAAATTTAAGGTCTTCGCGCCAGTAAGATTTGTGCAGGGGATGCAATTGAAGCTTCAAGGAAGAATATCCTTACCTGCAATTTGATACGATAAGAAAAATCGTCTATCAAATAAATAAATAATTTAATCTTGATGAATAAACTTCATCAAGAAATTTTAGATGACTCTTTCAGAGGGTTCTCCCCTACCCTTTGAATTTTATGAGTCGAGCCCGGTGTTTCCCGACAGCGGGCTTTATCTATTTTTTAAGGAGTAATATGGCAAGCAAATAAAGAAGAAAATTCAAAAACGAATTAACGTTTCACCTTTTCATATTTATTTTAAAAAACAAATTACCTATTAATTGCGCCCGGCTCTATTTTGCTCTTACTTGGTTATTATGTAATGGGCAGCGGAGAATGGGACAGCAGTTCATCTCTGATTTTATCTCCGGTAATATTAATAGCAGCTTATGTTATTATTTTCCCATTATCTCTTTTCTTTAAAAAGAAGAAAGAGGAAATCAAAAGTGAATAAATAAATACTCAATCGCTTCACTAATCTAATCTATTCAATTGAGTAAATTAAGCTTTGAAGAATTAACTAACCTTTACACACTCCTTCCGTTGATGGAATCGATCCTGCTAAGATTCGTAACTTGTTAGCAAGATTCAAATCAACTGCGAGTATCTTATCCCAAAATAATAATACTACTCTTATCGAAGCTGAAGGAATTAGTACCACCCTTGCATCCAAAATTCAGAAGGCAGCCAGAAATAGAAATGAAATAAAAATTGAAGTAGAAAAAGAATTAACTCTCCTTCAAAAAAATTAATGAGAATTATCACCGTATGGGATGAAGATTATCCGGATTTGCTTAAAAAAAATTTATGACCCTCCGCTGCTTTTATATTATAAAGGGGAATTATTCAGAATCAGATAATTATTGCATCGCCATTGGGGAACACGGGGACCAACAAACTATGGAAAAGTTCGCCGAAAATCGTTTCTGAATTAGCTGCACAGGGAATTACAATTGTTAGCGGTCTTGCAAGGGAGTAGATTTAATCGCTCATAGAGCAGCTTTAAAAATGGTGGAAGAACAATCTCAGTTATCGGATCAGGATTAGATGTTATCTATCCACCGGAAAATAAAAAATTATTTGATGAAATAGCTGAGAAAGGATTAATCATCTCTGAATACATACTCAAGACGAAACCTGACGCACAAAATTTTCCCAGACGAAATAGAATTATTTCGGGATTAAGTCTTGGTTGTGTGATAATTGAAAGCGGCGCAGAAGGCGGGGCGATGCAAACTGCCCGATTTGCTCTTGATCAAAACCGGGAGGTTTTTGCCGTACCAGTAATCTTGGGATCCGTCAATCTGAAGGTACGAACTTGCTGATTCAAAGGGAGAGGCAAAGTTGATTCGCACAAGCGAGGACATCTTATTTGAATTAGAGTTGAAACTGAAAACCAGTCATCGGAAAAAATATTCCTAAACCACATGTTGACTTAAATATTTTGAGGAGAAAATTCTTTCCGTTATTTCCGAAAGTGCTGTCCAGATTGATAAAATTGCAGAGCTTACAAAATTTCAACATCGGATTGTCTCGTTCACTTACTATCTCTTGAATTTAAGGGGATGGCAAAACAGCTTCCCGGCAAAATGTTCAGTGCATTATAATTTTTTTTTCTGTAAATAAAATTCTGCCTGATCACCCTCTCCCGATTTGTTTAATTCCACAGTCTGCTTTTCAAAATCTTAAATCTCATTAGTCGAGAAAATGGATTTGTCTGGATTGACATAAAAAGATCTATCATCTATTAAAGGAATATTTCTTGAATACTGTTCCTCCCCAAAGCTGCCAGCTTCGCGAATCGTAGGTGATCGTTTTAATTTAAAATCCTGAAGCCAAGCTAATTTTCGATCGACTTTTTTGTATGCAAATACAAATGCCTTGGCGCATCCAGCGAACCCAGTTGCTTTTATAATGTCTGAATGCATAAGAATCACACACAGGAATTCTTAATAATAAAAATTTGTTTCTTTTAAAAGTGCGTGTGATTTTCTTCATTATTTTCAGAGCTTTTGGATGTGTTCAAATGAATGGTTAAACATAATAAAATCGAATTCGCTGTTTTAAATTAAAAAAATCTTGTTTTAAAATTTTTAAACCGTTGGGATATATAATTGTTTGCTCCATAAAAGGATCTATCCCAAGTAAGTTTTCTGAAACCGGATTCTTTCATTTTGTGAAGCAATATCCCCGTCCGCAAACCGACATCAAGTATAAAATCTTTCAGTTCAACACTTGCTCTTTTGAGTCTTGAAACATAAGTTGGAATCCCAAACTTCTTCAACAATATATTTCCTATAAAAGACGATTCACCCATTGCTGCTCTGTCACGATAATAATTTAGTCGCGCTTTTAATTTGCTTTCATGTTTCTGTAAGTAAGTAAAATAATTTGCGGTGATAGTGTTTGGAATAATCAGATGGGGGGTTGAGAATCTGAAGACAGCCGCACGAACTGCATTGAAGGTATTCAAACACTTCGCGCGTTCCGGAAAGACCATCTCGCGAACTTTTAAAATATTATTATCAGTTGAGTTGCCGCAAATTTCGCGTTTAAATCTACGATAGACTTTTTCTAGTACTTTTTCTTTTTCTTCCAGAGAAATTTTAGCCACTCCTTTATTTTTTCTCCTGCCCGTTTCGGTTGGAAAATAAAATTGCTTACCGTCTAATTCATTCGGAAAATAATTTTCCTCCACAAAATGATTTTCATAATTGTGAGCATATTTATAATCTTTTCCATAAGAAAGAGCTTTCATCAACTTTGTCGGTGCATTCCGCAGATGAAGAGGAACAGGATATAAATTACGATTTCGAACTTCAGCCAAAGCCCCTTCAATCGCTTGATAAGAAGAATTACTTCGGTGATGAAGCTAAGTCAACACACTGTGCTAAAATTATTCTTGCTTCGGGCAAACCGATTTTTCAACTGCACTGAAAGCCGCTTCTGCAAGAACAAGAGCATTGGGAGAGGCATTTCCAATATCTTCTGATGCAAGTACAATCATTCTTCTTGCGATGAATAATGGGTCTTCCCCACCCTCAAGCATTCGTGCCATCCAATAAATTGCTGCATCGGGATCGCTGCCTCTGATACTTTTTATGAACGCTGAAATAATATTGTAATGTTCTTCGCCGGATTTATCATAAAATATATTTTTTTTCTGAACTACATTTTCCAATACTTCTTTGGAAATTTTAATTTGATCAGAATTCATTTCCTGAATGAATGCAGCCTCCAGAATAGTAAGCATTGATCTTGCATCGCCGCCGGAAAGATATATTAAAAATTCAGTGTCCATCTCTTCAATTTTAAATTGGGAAAGAAACTCATCTTTGTTAACTGCGTTTTCTAATATTTGAGTGAGTTCCTCTTTGCTCAAATCATTTAGGACAAAGACCCTTGCACGTGAACGTAAAGCAGGAATAACTTCGAAGGATGGGTTTTCGGTTGTTGCACCAATAGTTTTTTCCCCGAACCCGGAGGACCCAAAGATGAACGAACCAAGAGTATCATTCTCTATCATCAATCGAATAGGCTTCCCCACCCCTAAAATTTCTTTCTGCCCCTATAAAATCTTCTATGATTTTGGGCGAACCCCTCTTTCGGCAAGCGGAGTTTGAGGGATTTCTATTTTATTCATTAAAATGTTTATTTTCAATCACTTCAATTTTAGTTTCACCGGGGCGAATCATATCATATTTTTCGCGGGCTATCTTTTCAATTTTGAAGCGCCTCCTTCTTATTGAATCAATTTGATCTCCAAGTTTTTTATTTTCCTGCTGAAGATTTTCAGTTCGGGCATTTAATTCATCAATTTCATTGCTTTCAGCTTTTGATAACGATAGAAACCAAAATCATTAAAAAGAAGATAGAACAGACCTACGATTATGATAACACCAAAAAAATAATACTTAGTCTTCTTGTCAATATTTTTCATTATCGTAATCCAAGCCTTCATTTTTTTTCTACAAGCTGTTCAAAAGATATTCCTACCACCTTCGCCCATTTAGGAACAAGGCTCGTTGCCGTTATCCTGGGAAGTGTGCTTATTTCAAGACAGTATATTTTATTTTGTTCGTTCATTCGGGAAATCTACACGTGCATAGCCCTCGCAGCGGAGTGCTTTAAAGCAATGCCTGCGCTTTTGAGCTTCGCTGTAATTCTTCTGAAACTTTTTGCTGGCACTACCATTCCGTTAACCCTTTTTGTATTTGACTCGTAATCGTAAAATCCACTTTTGGGTTTTATTTCCAGAGGGGGAGTGCCTACAACACTCAAGAATTGCAACAGTTAATTCTCTGCCGGAGATATACTCTTCGATTAAAACATTATTCGCATATTCAAATGCGGTTTTTATTGATTCAGGAAGTCCTACTTTCTCTTTGAGAGATAGCCAATCCAAACTGTTGAACCTGATCATTTGGTTTTACAACAACAGGAAACCAAATTCAGCTTCAACTTTTCAAAAACACTTGAATATTATAAGAAGGTCGCTCAATCAAAAACCTTTGGGAGTTTCGACACCATATTCTTTGAAAAGAATTTTGACATCGCCTTATCCATTGCTACAGCGCTTGAAAGTGCTTTACCGCGCATGTACTTTATCCCCGTAATTCCAATAATGATTGTATTGAACCATCCTCCCCCACTTACCATCTTAATGTTAAAATGCAAGTTCAACATCATCAAACAAAGAACTGTTTACTGTTTCAATAAAGTTT
>JADJEI010000005.1 GCA_016709155.1 Ignavibacteriales bacterium
CTGGTAAAATTGATGAGAGTACAGAGTTTGATAAAACAGATTTCCGAAATACTGTACCGCGTTTTTCGCAAGAGAATAGAAAAGCAAATCAATTGCTGGTTGATTTAATTAACAACATTGCAAAAAGTAAAAATGTAACACCTGCTCAAATTGCATTAGGTTGGTTGTTAGCCCAAAAGCAATGGATCGTTCCAATTCCGGGGACAACAAAACTTCACAGACTTGAAGAAAACAATTTTGCAGTTAATGTTGAGTTTACAAAGGATGAACTAAGTTTGATCGATGAAGCTTCATCTAAAATTATTTTAAAGGGAGATAGATATTCAGAAAGCAGTCAGAATATGATTGATAGATGAGTTAATAATATTATGAGAAAACAATTTGTTTAAGATGGAAAGAAACATATATGAACAGAGTTACATTAAATAATGGTGTTGAAATGCCGATTCTTGGATTTGGAGTATTTCAGATAACAGATAAAAATGAATGTGAAAAAAGTGTGCTCGATGCTCTTGAAACGGGTTATCGTTCGCTTGATACTGCAGCAGCTTATACGAATGAAACCGAAGTCGGCAATGCAATAAGGAAAAGTGGAATAGAAAGAAAAGATCTTTTATTACAACCAAGTTTTGGGTGCACGATACTGGTTACGAAAACACTAAAAAGGCGTTTGAAAAATCACTGAATAAACTGCAACTTGATTATCTTGATTTATACCTGATCCATCAGCCGTTTGGTGATGTGCACGGTTCGTGGAGAGCGATGGTAGAGTTGTACAAGCAAGGAAAAGTTAAAGCTATTGGTGTAAGTAACTTTCATCCTGATCGTGTAATGGATATTATAACTTTCAATGAAGTTGTTCCCGCAGTTAACCAGATAGAAACTCATCCTTTCAATCAACAAATTGAAGCGCAGAAATTTTTAAAAGAAAATGGAGTACAGATAGAATCCTGGGGACCATTTTCTGAAGGAAGGAACAATCTTTTTCAAAACGAATTACTTCTTTCAATTGCCGCAAAGTACAATAAAAGTTTGGCTCAGGTTGTTCTGCGTTGGCTTACTCAAAGAGGTGTGGTTGTAATTCCAAAATCTGTTAAGAGAGAAAGGATAAAAGAAAATTTCAATATTTTCGATTTTGAATTAAGTGCTGAAGATATGGCTGAAATAGAAAAGCTTGATACGAAAACCAGTTACTTTTTTGATCATCGTGATCCGGCAATTATTAAATGGATGGGCACCATGAAACTTGAAGACTAATTAGAAAATAATAGTAGTTCGCTAGTGTAAATCTTGTAAATCATAATTGGAGTTGATATGAAAAAATCAAATGAGGAAAAAGGGAAATTCGTTAGTCGTCGTGATTTTATTGCTAAATCTACCATTGTGGGTGCAGGTTTAGCAGCTGGACAATTAGCTTGGGCGGCCGATTCTCAAAATCAAAGCAAAACTAAGACTAACAGTTCTGAGAATCCGATGATGTCTTTAGGTAAACGCAAACTCGGCTCTCTGGAAGTTTCGAGTGTTGGAATGGGTGTTCAGAATACAAGCCGCAAGTATGAAACAACAATACCATATCGACCTGAAATGATTAACATAATCCGCACTGCATTTGATAACGGCATCACTTTTTTTGATTCAGCAGAAGCATATGGTCCTCTTGAAGTTGAGCGTATACTTGGTGAAGCAGTTGAACCATTTAGAAATAGTGTACAGATAGCAACGAAGTTTGGGTGGAATATTGATCAGGAAACCGGTCAGCGTCTACTTGGTCTCAACAGCAAACCCGATCATATAAAGCTTGTAGTAGAGGGTATGCTAAAGCGACTACGAAACGATCGTATCGATCTGCTTTATCAGCATCGCGTAGATCCGGAAGTACCGATTGAAGATGTAGCCGGAGCGATAAAAGATCTTATGGATCAGGGAAAAGTTTTACATTGGGGTTTATCAGAGATGGGACCGAACACGCTTCGTCGCGCGCATGCAACTCTGCCGGTTACCGCAGTGCAGAATGAGTATTCGATGTTATGGCGTGGACCTGAAAAGGAAATTATTCCGCTTTGCGAGGAACTGGGTATCGGCTTTGTTACGTGGAGCCCGCTTGGAGTTGCCTTCCTTACGGGTGCGATTGATGGAAACACATGTTTTGCTCAGGGTGACATTCGTGGTATCGAATCCCGATTCTCACCAGAGAATCTAGTTGATAACCTGAAGCTTGTGGAGATAGTGAAGAACTGGGCTCAACGAAAGGAAGCAACACCAGCTCAGATCGCACTAGCCTGGCTGATGGCTCAAAAGAATTGGATCGTGCCTATTCCAGGTACAACACAGATGGCCGATATGTTAGAAAATAAAGGAGCGGCTGAAGTTAGACTCACTCCCGATGAATTGACTGAAATAAATTCTGAAGTTCGTGCATTCGAAGTTAAGGGACAACGTCTACGGATTTTGTACTGAACTTTTCTGGCGTTGAAGCTCCGCTTAAAAAGTAAGAGCTATAATCAGAAAAATCAGTAAAAGTGATTTTGTAAATAAAAAGGCAGATAAAATATTGATTTTAGATTACTTGGAATAAGAAAGCTTAATGTTTAAGAATATACAAACAGCTTTTAAAAAACATCAAATGTTTGGAAAGATTTGACAGAATGAAAATAATAAATCCCAGGTTAGGTATGCACGGATTATTGTTACTATTAATTATATTTTTCTTCTGTTCTCTGAAAAATAATAATGCAATGTACGACGATACTCTACCTTATAATTTAGAAGAAAATGGAGATTATCCTAATTTGTCAATCAATCATTCAGTCCGTGATATATTAAGTCATCCGGCATTTAAAGAATTTAGTCAACTTATTTTGCCTTGGGATAACAACACAGATTACTATAACACACTACTACTTGATGTGGGTACTCTTATGCCTTTTCATAATAATGTAGATCCAAATATTGTAGTGAGTTCACTTAACCATATGATTGACCAAGTCAATACGGAAAAAACGATATTCTATAAATTCTATAGCGAAGAGCAGAGGCAGATGGATTCCACCAAAGAATCCACCGGACTTTTTTTCTTTAGAGGAAAGCCTGGATCTCCATTTGCCATTGTGTGCCCAGGAGGAGGCTTTTCTTATATCGGTTCCCTTCATGAGGGATTTCCACTTGCAAAAGAAATAAGTAACAAAGGGTTTAATGCATTTGTTATACGGTACCGTATAGGCAGTGAACAATTTGCCACTGAAGACCTGGCAGCAGCCATATCATATATTTTTAATAATAAGCAAATACTTGATGTCAGTACAGAAGACTATTCAGTTTGGGGCGGATCAGCAGGAGCGCGGATGGCAGGAAATATTGCTTTAAGTGGTCTATCTTCTTATGGCGGTGCTATTCTGCCTAAACCAGCTGCAGTTATCCTTGCCTCCACTGCCCAAGCAATTTATTCAAGTCACTTTTCCCCTGATTTCATTACTGTAGCAACTAACTATAGAATAGTGAATGTTGACACAGTAGATAGACGTGTAGTGAATTTAAGAAATGCAGGGTAGATGTTGAATATCATAAATATCGAAGAGCTGGACATGGATTTGGGCTTGGTACAGGTACGGATGCTGAAGGATGGTTGGGCTTAGCAGTTAGTTTCTGGCAGTGATATATTCAGGAATAATATATTAAATCTTAACAAATACTATCTTGGGAAAGTATTATTACATTAATAATCATGTAGAAATAATAAAGATCGTATCTTAGTAAATCAGCATTGCAAAACATAAATATTTTCACAATTATAAAATCAATAAATAGATATTAGAGTAAATATGAAAGCTTCAATTATCAGATTGTTTCTATTTGTAATGATTTCGCAAATGTCTTTCCCACAGCAAGAAGATATAAATACGTCTGCTACTAAAAACGTGGAACAGGAAATCATAAATCTCTCTAAAAATAAGTGGCAATGGATGGCAGATAAAAATGTAGATACACTTAATATCCTATTTGATGAGAAAGCTGTATTTGTTCATATGGGTGGGTCGTGGGGCAAAGAACAGGAACTTGGAATTATAAAAAGCGGCGGTATCTGGTACAAGAATGCAGAAGTTCACGAAGTATCGGTAAACATTATTGATAATACTGCTATTCTTTTAAACCGAATTACTTTATTGGCTGTCGTTGGTGGTAATGAAGTTACAAATCCTTTTATGGTAACTGAGGTTTATGTGAAAGAAAATAATAACTGGAAGTTAGGTTCGCTTTCCTTTACAAAATTACTTACAACTGCTGATCATTAAAAATTATTAAAGGCATCGAAAATGAAAAAAGTATTTATTGGTTTAGCAGTTCTTATTGGTTGTACACTGCAAGCTCAGCAAACGGTTGTCATTGATACTGTTGGGAAACCAATGATTACCACTGTCTCTGGAATCATTCGTGGTGTAACAGATGGAAATGTTGATAGTTTCAAAGGTATTCCATATGCTGCCCCTCCAATGGGCGCTTACCGCTGGCGTCCACCCCAGCCCGTAAATCCGTGGCTGGGAGTGCGTGATGCCAGCCAGTATGGCTCTTCTTGTGCACAAGCGACCTGGCCAAGAGATACTACAAAGATCCGGGAAAACTCTTCTGAGGATTGTCTGTTTCTCAATGTATGGAAACCATCAGATGCTACACCGGAATCTAAACTACCTGTTATGGTATGGATTCACGGCGGGGCCTTTGTTTTTGGCAGCGGTGATCAAGATGAATTATCGGATGTCCAGTTTGCAAAGCAAGGGGTCATTCTGGTCACATTCAACTACCGTCTTGGTAGGCTTGGTTTTTTTGCATTCCCTTCATTGAGCGACGAATATCCCGATGAACCTAAGGGCAATTACGCTTATATGGACCAGATCGCTGCGCTTAGGTGGGTTCAACAAAACATTGCTGCTTTTGGAGGCGATCCAAAAAATGTTACCATTTTCGGAGAATCTGCCGGTGGTGTATCAGTGCATTCACTCTTAACTATACCAACAGCAAATGGTCTTTTCCAAAAGGCGATCATACAGTCTGGCGGTGGTCGGGATGGTGTTCTTACCGGTAGACCAATACGTGAAGATAATATTGATAAGCATTATCCTGTTTCGGCGGAAACCATAGGAATAAACTTTGCTCGTCGTCATAGTATAGAAGGCACGGACGTGGACGCATTAGCGAAGCTTCGTTCTTTAAGAGTGGAGGAGATTGTAGATGGAGGTTACGAAAATGATGGACAGGGAGCTTTGCCCACTTACTCCGGTCCAACTCTCGATGGTAAGTTGGTTGAAGAAACCGCCGAGAGTATATACGACGCAGGCAGACAGCCAAAAGTACCAATCATAATTGGGTCGAATAGTGCGGAAGTGCCCGCTGGATTTGTAAATGCAAATTCGAAGGACGAACTGCTTGCCTGGTTTGGTAATTTGAAGAACGAAGCTATTAAAGTTTATGATCCTGATAGTACGATTGATTTTGCTAAGATGCTTACTATGGTTAACAGTGATAAAGTCTGGGGGGAACCAGCTCGGTTTACTGCGAATGCTTTTTTCAAAAAGGGTGCACCAGCATACTTATATCTTTTTTCATACGTCTCCGCATCTATGCAGCAGTATATGCGGTTTGGTGCAGCACACGGTTCTGAAATTCCATATGTGTTCAACAATCTTAGAGACCGAAACGGAATCATCGTAACAACCAAAGACCAGGAAGTTGCAAAGATGATGAATACTTATTGGGTAAATTTTGCTAAGACTGGTGATCCAAATGGGAACGGGCTACCGAAATGGCCTGTTTATAATCCCCAAAAGGATGAGATCCTCGAGTTCCGTCCTGATGGATCAGCTATTGGTGAATCAGATCCTAGGAAAGAGAGACTCGATTTAATTGAAAAAACGTCACGACGATGATTATGCGATAGACAGCATCATTGTAGAAATTAAAAACATTTATTAGGTTAAACTATATGAAACATTTCAAAACAATCAGTGAATATTACCATTTTGGCGGTGCTCCACCTCCGGAAAATCCTTTATTTAGTTTAAGAATTCTGGATGTAACAACTCCAATTACAAAAGACATTGAGTTTGTGTGCGATTTCTATTGTATCGGTTTCAAAAAAATTAAATCTGGCGAACTTATCTATGGAAAAACAAAATATGATCACGATAGAGGCTGGATGTATTTTGTTAAGCCCGGTCAAATCCTAACAGCAAGAAAATTACAATTTGCAGAAAAAGGTTTTGCAATTCATCTTAACGAAGATTTTCTTATGGGTCATCCATTATTTAATGAAATAAAAAGTATAGCTTCTTTGATTATGAAATCAGTGAAGCGCTTCACATTTCACCAAGAGAAAAAGAAATTATGTGGTCACTGTTTCACAAAATGGAAACAGAATATCACAATAACCCTGATGAGTTCAGTAAATCAATTATTCTCTCGCACCTTGATTCTCTATTGAAGTATGCTCAACGGTTCTATAAAAGACAGTTCATTGACCGAAAACCATTGATTGGTAAAACAATTACAAAGTTTAATGAATCTCTTAGTTTATATTTTGAAAAAGGAGAAGCAGCAAAAGATGGTTTACCTTCAGTTAACTATATGGCTGCTCAGCTTAATTTATCATCCAAATATTTAAGTGATCTACTAAAACAGGAAACAGGCAAAACCGCGTTGGAGTTGATTCATCTTTTTGTGATCTCTGAAGCAAAAAATTTACTTGTCACTGGTGAGATCAGCATATCTGAAATCGCTTATAAACTTGGTTTTGAAAACCCGCCATATTTCTCACGGTTGTTCAAAAAGGAAGTTGGTATGAGTCCTAAAGAATTTAAAAATCAGATTCTTAATTAATTAAAGTATGATAAATTAAAAAGCTTTTAACCGCAGGATAAAACTTCTGCGGTTTTTTATTCCAACCTCTAAAAACACTAATTTTCCACCCATCCTTTATTGCCCACATTTCATAGTTTCTATTCAAATATTGTTGCCAGGCAACAAACAAATAGATCCAAAATAATTTTTATCAAAAACTAATGAGGTATAGAATGTTAAATGTTACAACTTTTTACAGAACATTTTTATTTTCAATTATTGGATTAGTTATTTATTTATCTACAAATGTTTTTAGCCAGAACATTGAAATCTATGTTAGTGATGCTGGAAATTTTTCTAATCCTCCGTGGAAAATTTTAAAGTTTGATGAAAATGGAGAGAACCCCGAAACATTTATAGACACAGTCCTTGCCTGGCCGCAGGATATTGTTTTTCTTGAAGATCAACAAGTTGTACTGATTTCAAATTTGAATACAGGAAGAATCACAAAGTATAATTCAACAACCGGAGATTATATTGAAAACTTTGCAACCGGAATTGCTGGTCCAACAAGAATGAAAATCGGAACAGATAGCTTGCTTTATGTTTTGCAATGGTCAGGAAACGGCAAAGTAAAACGTTATCAACTGGATGTAACTTTTGTTGATGCATTTACAAGTGTCGGTGTTCCTCAAAGCATCGGAATTGATTGGGATAATAATGGAAATTTATATGTATCATCATATTCGGGTGATAATGTTAGAAAGTTTGATGCCAACGGAAATGATTTGGGACTTTTGTAACCTCTAACTTAGCTGGACCAACTAATATCTGGTTTGATGACAATGGCGACCTGTTAGTGATTGATTATAATGGAACAGCAGTAAAAAGATTTGATTCGACTGGAGTATTTGTCAGCAACTTCATAACCGGTTTGGGTCAGGCAGAGGGAGCAGATTTTTTCTCCAATGGAAATATACTTATCGGAAACGGTGTAACTCATTCGGTTAAGATGTTCGATAGTAACGGTGTTTACATAGAGGATTTTATTCCAAGCGGTTCAGGTGGTCTGATGAATCCAAATGCGGTGGTTATCAGAGAAATAAATGTGTCCTCAGTTTCCGATGATGGTGATCTTGTTGCCAATAGTTTTATCTTGGAACAGAATTATCCCAATCCATTTAATCCAAGTACCAAAATAAGTTGGCAGTCTCCTGTAAGCGGTTGGCAAACATTAAAAATATTCGATGTTCTTGGCAGAGAGATTGAAACCCTGGTTGATGAATTTAAAATGCTGGTTTTAATTCTATTTTATATACTGTAAATTCATCCTTGTCTAGTGGAGTTTATTACTATCAACTAAAAGCAGGAAACTTCATTCAAACAAATAAAATGGTTTATTTAAAATGAGAAAAATCATTAATAGCATTTTTTATCTTGCATTATTCTTAACAATTAATCTGGTTGCTCAGCACAAGCTCGATGATTATGGTGCGTTGTTTATTCAAGCAATAAATTCTGCCTCTGAAGCTGAACAAAGAGAAATTATATCAAGAATATTTTCTCAATCTGCTATTAATGAAGTTGGAATTGATAGACTGCTTGGCTTGGTAAAACAATTACACGATAGTTATGCCCCCATAGTATATCATCATTCAGAAACCTTAACCTTTAACAAGCCTGAAGGTATGAGCTATATTATGCATATCTATGCTAAGAAAGATGGCGACGTGATGTGGCAGGATTTTCAAATGCGGCTTGATCCTGAACCGCCTAACAAATTAAAGACAATAGGATTTATTGCTGAGGTTTCAGAACCAATTACTCTTCCCAATGGAAGCATTGAACAGAAAGAAACGCTTGACTGGCTTAATAGTTATATCCAGACGTTAAATTCAAAATATGATTTGTATGGAAGTATTTTGATTGCAAGAGGAATAATATTCTTTTTGAAAAATATTTTGGATTTGCAGATAAGGAAAAAACTACTCCAATTAATCCAAATTCTTTATTTGGAATGGCTTCCGGTGGAAAAATGTTTACAGCATTATGTATCGCTAAATTAGTCGAGGATAAGAAGCTGAATTATAACGATCATATAACAAAATATATTGATGGCTTTTCAGATAAAACAAAAGCGGATAAAATAACAATACACAACTTACTTACTCATACATCAGGAGTAGAACATTATTGGTGGGGACAAAAAGCGGAAGCTTACAGTAATGCAGTTACAATCAATGATCACCTAAAAATGGTTTTAGATGTTGGGTTTAAAAGTGATGCGGGAAAAGAATACGAGTATAATAATTCAAACTATATTCTGCTGGGAGCGATCATCGAAAAAGTTTCCCGAACGGATTACTTTACCTTCGTTAAAGAAAATATTCTTGATAAAGCCGGGATGAGTAACAGCGGTTATTTTAACAATGAAACAAATAATACTGTCTCTCCATTGGTTCGATCAGAAAAAGGTGATAGTTGGATTGAGGTCGAAAGAGTAAAAAGGTAAAGGCAGTTCTGCCGGAGGTTCTTATTCCAACGTTAATGATATGTTAAAATTTTCTAACGCGCTAAAAAATAATTTAATTGTTTCAAGGGAAACGTTTAAAAACATGATATCAATTAAAAACAATAATATGGTTGCTACCGAAGATTATGGTTATGGATTTATAATTGGTAAATCGGCTCGGGAGATAAGTTACGGACATGGCGGCACAGCAAAGGGAGTCAATTTTGAGTTCAGATATTTTCCTAATTCTGATATAACATTTGTTATATTCTCTAATCAGGATAATGGTGCTTATGATGATTTAAAGCGGAATACTATTAAACTTATAACCGGAGAAAGATAAAATACATTGTTGTTGGTGGTGATTGTAAACAGGTTATTGAAGACTATCTTTTTAGCAAGAATAATTAAAATTAATGTTTATGAACAGCATTAAAAAACTCGACGTTGTTAATTGATTTGATAATAAAATTGATTTAGCTTATAATCTCCTTTACCCGCCCAACTTCACCTGTTTCAAGTCTTACTTTATTCCGTGCGGATGATTGGGAGATTTTGTCAGAATATCTTTAACAATACCTTCTGTAAGTTTGCCTGTATGTTGGTCTTCTTTCAAAACTATTTTTACTTGCATTCCTGTTTTTATATCAGAACGTTTAATCTCACTCATTTAAAATATCCTGTTTGGTTCTATAATAATCTCCACATCATTTTTACAGATTGAAAGTGATAACTTCATAGCTTTTATTAATTTTATGCGTGGTAAAAATAAATAAAATAAAGTCATTACAAGAAAACAACCTTCTTATAAATTTTATAAAAGATTTGGTGTAATGAATAATATTGAAAACCTTGGCTTTAATAATTAGTTTGGGGAATCCATCCTTTCGGGAAAAGATAGAGTTGATTTTTCTAAACCCACCGACCTCAAAATTGTAAGAGTTATAAGCATAAATAAAAAATAGTTTAGTTGTTTCTAACGGTGAGATATATTTTAATTATATCTTTATAAATGAAACCAATAATATTTTAAAGAATCTAATTGAATCAACTTTCATCAAACCAACAAGCATTTAACACAATTAATTAGGAGAAAATAAAATGGAACAAGCAGTTCAAAATACACCAGTATCAATGCCCCGTATCGGCGATAAAGCCCCATCATTCAAAGCAGTAACAACACAAGGAGAAATTAATTTTCCAGCAGATTATTCCGGCAAATGGGTAATCTTATTCAGTCATCCGGCGGATTTTACACCAGTGTGTACCTCTGAGTTTATGACTTTTGCTACTATGGAAAAACAATTTGAAGAGGCTAACTGTAAACTTGTTGGTCTTTCTGTCGATGGACTTTACAGTCACATTGCCTGGTTAAGAACTATAAAAGAAAAAATCGAATACAAGGGAATGAAAAATGTTGAAGTAAACTTTCCTTTGATTGAAGACATTACAATGAATGTTGCAAAAACTTATGGAATGCTTCAGCCGGGTGAAAGCACAACAAAAGCAGTTCGTGCAGTTTTCTTTATCGATCCCAAAGGGATAATAAGAGCAATAATTTATTATCCGTTAAGCCTGGGAAGAAATTTTGATGAGCTTTACAGAGTTATAATTGCACTTCAAGCTGCAGATGAGTTTGGTATTGCAACTCCCGCTGATTGGAGACCAGGCGATGATGTTATAATTCCTACCGCTGGTTCATGCGGTACGGCAAAAAATCGTATGGATGGAAAAGAAAAAGACTTAACCTGCCATGATTGGTTTTTCTGTACAAAACCAATCAGCAAAGATGCTGTTATGAAAGCAGTCTTGAAGAAAAATAAACAAGTATTTTTCAATTAAAACTTAAAGCCGCAGAAAATTTTCTGCGGCTTTTTATTAAATAACAAACGGTCTATTTAATGAATGTTAATAGTAATTAAAATATTGTCATTATTTATAGTAAGAATATTTGAGATTTTTATGAAAACTTTAATTCTCTTTACATTTGCTTGTTCACTCTTATTTTTTTATCCTACACTGCTGTTTGTTTTACAAAAATCATTTTCTAAATTGCATTACAGCAGCATCAACTATAAATATAATTCATCTAAATCTTAAAGGCGCATAATGAAAAGAGTATCATTCTGTATTATCATCCTTTTTGGGAACAGTTTATTTGTCGGCACAGGAAAACTATTTATTGTACAATTCCTATCTTGCACACATCTCAGCAGCTAACTCTTCTTTAAGATTGAATGAAAAGATGGAAGCAAAGCGTTGGTTGAATAATGCTCCAGAACAATTTCGCGGCTGGGAGTGGAATTATCTAAGCAAGAGAATAGACGGCAGCATAAAAATAATAGATTTGAAAGATGTTGCCCCCACCAAAATAGCTTACAGCAATAATGGAAAGTTTATTGCTTTCGGAGATACAAAAGGAACGATTCATATTCATAATTCCGAAACTCTGGAAGAAGTAAAATTAATCTCCGGTCATTTTAAACTCTGTTTACTCTGTAAAGTTCAATCCCGACGACACTAAACTTATTTCTGGTTCACGCGATACAACAATTCGAATCTGGGCTTTTAATTCCGGCAATGAACTATCAAAAATTTTTACAGGCGCACGGGGACTTGCCGATGTTGATATTTCTCCCGATGGCAAAAAAATTATTTTTTGCTCGTGGTATCTAAAAGAAAGCGGAGTGAATGGTTTGATCAGTCTTTATGATTTTGAAACTAATGAAAAAATCTGGACAACAGATTATAACACCCACCCATTGGTTGCTGTAAAATTTAGTGCCGATGGAGAACGATTCGCTGTCGGAAGCTGGGAAGCAAATGCGAGTATTTGGGAATTGGGTAATCTTTCTAACCCCAAAATTTTTGACTTTAGCGATGTTAAGGAATACTCTGCGGTTGATAATATCGCTTTCAGCCCGGATGGAAAGTTTATTGCAGTTGCAACAAAAATGCAACTCCCAGAGTTTGGGAAATTGAAACTGGAAAATTAGTTTACGAATTACGCGGACATCAAAAGCCGGTTATTTCTATCGCTTACAGCATGGATGGAAAGCAACTATATACAAGTGGTAATGACGCAACAATTATAATCTGGAATGCCGAATCAGGGAAAAAAATTAGCAGAATATTTGGACACGAAGATAATGTTTCATCAATTTCAACTTCTCCCGATGGAAAATATTTTATTACCTCATCTGCAGATAAAACAGTTCGGCTATGGAATGCAGAAAACGGCTTAGAGTTTTCAGATCCTAACGGAAGACACAAAGATATAATGTATGCTTTTGATTTAAGTGACGACGGAAAAATTCTTGCTACTGGCGGACCAGACTCTACATTAAGCATCTGGAATGCAGAAACAGGAAAGTTGATCAGCAACTACCCCGTGCTTGATGCAATTGTAAATGCAGCAGCATTAAGCCCCGATAATAAATATGTTGCTGTTTGCAATTGGAATCCGGCAGTAAAAATTTATGATACCCAAACGGGAAAACTTTATCGCGAATTAACTGGAATGAATTATGGAAGCGGCAAACTATTTTATTCAAACGATGGCAAATTTGTTTCTGCTATATCACAGAAGAAAGAGTTGTATGTGTGGCAAGTTGAGGGGGGAGATATGGTAGCCAAACTTCCACTTGAGTCCCGTCCGTTCGCACTTGCAGTAAGTAATAATTCGAAAATTATTGCAACGGGAGAAGACAATGGTAAAATAATATTATGGGACGCAGAGTCGTTTGAAAAAATATTAGAAATAAACGCACATAAGGGCGCACCAAACGAAGTAGTTTTTTCAAAAGATGACAAAACATTTTTTAGTGGAGGCGAAGATAAAATTGTAAAAATGTGGGATGTACAAACAGGAAAACTTATAAAAGAATTTGATGGACACAATCAAAGGGTTTATACTTTAGATACTTCACCTGACGGAAAAAGATTAGCAACGGGCTCATCAGATCTTACAGTTAAGTTATGGGATATTGAAACAGGCGAACCGACACTAATACTTTCTGATTTTACAAATCCCGTTTATCAGGTTCGCTTTTATCCCGATGGAAAAAGTTTAATTGTAAACTCTATGGGTGTTGAGATTGTTTTGTATAGAACGGAGTAAACAGATTTTGGTATAACGGTTCGGAGCTAAAAGAAGTGACGGATTAGATGCACTAAACTGTCTATACGCATAGTCTTTATTAATTGCGCAACTGTTTATATTCGCACGTCCCCCGCCAATTTTTTTAGATGCTGCTACCTGCAGGCATTTTTCATTTCGAATAATTTCCCATTTTATTTTTGTAATGGATAGGTGAATTTATCAGCATATTTGTCAATGATTTTTCCAATCATTAAAAGTTTAAAGTCTTCATATCTTTTCCCAACCACCTGAATGCCAATTGGTAATGAATCCTTTGTTAATGCAATAGGCATTGACAACACAGGGCTTTCAGTTAATGTAAATGGTGTAGTGTAAGCTTGTGTTGCCATATAGTAATGTATCTCTTGATTATTGACCATCAAGGGATTGTTATATATGCTGAAATTTCCGTATGATTTACTTGGGGCATGATGATTAAATGCAGTAACTGAGCTGACGGGACAAATAAATACATCATGTTTATACAGGAAATTTTCCATAATTGTTATCATAGTGTCCTGGATATTCAAGGCAATCATATATTTCTCTACGGATGTAGGTCTTACAATGTTTTGATGCATCGGGACATTTTTCAATACACATTTTGTAAAAGGTAATCCCAACCATTTTACAAAATTAGATGTATTGTAACCACCTTGCATACCTACAAAACTTCCCCAGGTTTTCCATGCCAGATAAAAATTTAAGTCAGGAAATATTTTAACAACTGTTGCCCCTGCTTTTTCCAATTTCTCAACATAATTTTTAATAGCTTTTTTAATCTCATCATCCACCGGAACACCGCCAAATTCATCTGTCCATGCAATTTTCAGGGTTTTAATATTCAATGTATCTGTGCATTGATTAAGCGGTACAAGTCTTTGGTCGGTAGTTGTGGTTTGCGCAATTATTTGCATAGCAAGTTCCAAATCGTCAATATTTCTTGCCAGAGGTCCGGCAACAGCCAGCGACTTTAATCCATTAATCTTTTCCTCTGGGTCAGTTTGAATTCCGTTTAATGAAACTACACCAAAAGTAGGCTTGAAACCATAAACACCACAATAAGCAGATGGAAGACGAATTGAGCCTGCAAGGTCATTTCCAAATGACAATGGTGTCATCCCTGTTGCTAATGCCGTTGCACAGCCACCGCTACTACCTCCGCTGGTTCGGGTGGTATCCCAAGGATTATTTGTTTTTCCGAAAATCGGATTGTCTGCCTGCATATCCATAGCCAAAACGGAAAGATTGGTTTTACCAATTATAATCGCTCCTTCTGACAAGAGGAGTTTTACTATTTCTGCATCCTGGTCAGGAACATTATTTTTCAAAGGCAAATAACCAGCTGTTGTTGTCAGTCCTTTGGTTTTATAGTTATCCTTAATTGTGATTGGGACACCATGGAGTTTCCCCCATATTTCTCCTTTTGCGAGTGCCAAATCTGCTGCTTTGGCTCTTTCGAGTGCTTGCTCTTTATTGAGAAGCACTATGGCTTTATAAGTACTGTTTTGCTTTTCAATTTGCTCGATATATGCCGAAACAACTTGATACGAACTGATTTTACCAGCTCTAATTTCTGAGGCAAGATGGCCTGCCGATTCAAATAAAATGTTGTTTTGTCCCATTGCCTGATTGATTAAAAAAATAAGAAGAATGAATAAAATTGTCTGTTTCATAATTATACCATTAAATTATAATGCAAAATTGATGAAGTTTCCTTTTAAATTCATTCAACTATTTTAATAAATCATCTTATTCCGAATTTGACTTAAATACTGAGGTGTAATATTTAAAAAAGAAGCTATCAAATATTGTGGAACTCTTTGTAAAATGTCAGGACGTGTTTTGATTAGCTTTATATATCTTTCTGTCGGGGACAGAAATATGTTATCTCTTAGTTTTGATTCCCAACCGGTAAAAAAGATACTCCGCCATCAAACGTCCCGCTCTTTCATAAGCAGAATTTGATTGATATAATTTATCCAATTCTTCTTTCGAAAGGGTAAGCAGTTGTGAATCCTCCAATGCTTTAAAATTTTTTTGTGCGCGAGCTTGATTAATGAAAGCCGGATAATCAGCCAGAAAACAACCTTCTAAGCAGAAATCTTCAATAATATCATTTCCGTCTTTTGGGTAATAGGAATAAAATTCCCCGTTAGTTACTAATGCTATTTTTTTGCATAATTCACCCTCGGTTAAAAAATAATCACCTTTTTTGAGATTCAGTGGTTTTAGTTTATTGAAAAATCCATCTAATAACTCAGGGGGTAGATTTAAAATTTTATTTATTTCATTAAATATCAGTTCGTTCATTTCTCTATGTTTGCAGGTAACTCGTTTATAGGTCTCATTTGACTGAGTGTTTATTTTTCCAAACTTAAATAATTTATTCTTATAAATCATCAATTGAAGATTTAATTACTTTAATATTGCCAGTAGCGATTCTCTATTTGCCTCAATCGTCTTATCCAAATCCTCTTTTGTGTGCGCTGTTGAAACAAACAATGCTTCAAACTGTGCTGGCGCAAGATAGATTCCGCGATTCAACATTTCGTGAAAATATTTTCCGTACAATGCTGTATCGGATGTTAATGCAGATTTAAAATCATTAACAGGTTTTTCCGTAAAAAACATGCACATCATAGAGCCAACACGATTTATTGCATAATTTTTTCCAACAGATTTTAAGTTTTCTTTAAATCCATTTTCTAAATACATAGAGGCTTTTTCAAGCTGAACATAAATTTCAGGATGTTCTTTAATGTAAGTTAGCGCAGCAAATCCTGCACACATTGCAAGTGGATTGCCGCTTAATGTTCCTGCCTGGTAAACCGGACCGCTGGGAGAAAGCATTTCCATAATTTCTCTTTTACCGCCAAATGCACCAACAGGTAATCCGCCGCCAATAATTTTTCCGAATGTAGAAAGGTCAGGTTTAACTCCCAAAATTTCTTGTGCACCTCCGGCAGCAACGCGAAAACCCGACATTACTTCATCGAAGATCAAAACGATGGATTCTTCATTACAGATTTCTCTAAGCTCTACAAGAAATTCTTCGTTAGCTTGCACTACGCCCATATTGCCTGCAATTGGCTCGATAATGATTGCAGCAATTTGTCCACGGTATTGTGTAACTAATTCTTTAACAGAATTAATGTTATTGTAATCCGCAAGCAAAGTATCAGAAGCGTTAGCTTTTGTAACACCGGGAGAAGTTGGAACGCCAAACGTTAATGCGCCGCTTCCTGCTTTAATCAAAAAATGATCAGAGTGACCGTGATAGCAGCCCTCAAATTTTATAAATTTATCCCGTCCGGTATATCCACGCGCAACGCGAACAGCACTCATTGTGGCTTCGGTTCCGCTGTTAACCATTCGTACCATTTCTACGGAAGGAACAAGATCAGTAATTAACTGCGCCATCTTTACTTCCATTTCGGTTGGTGCGCCAAAGCTTGTTCCTTTTTCTAATGTGCGCTTTAATGCATCTTTAATAAAAGGTGGATTGTGTCCGAACAAATGCGGTCCCCAGCTTCCGAATGCCCGCACGGGTGAGTTTACTCCGCCCGGAATATATTTTTTTGCTTTCTCGAATAGTTGTTTGCTTTTTGTTGTGTTCATAAAAAATAAGTTTTAGTTAATAAATATTTCTTAGTGAAACTTAGTGTTCTAAGTGTCTATGTGGTGAAAAAAAGATCTACCACGAAGACACAAAGAGCACTTAGAACCACTTAGTTAAAAAGTATTTGATGATCTTTTTGTTTGCCAGCCTGCCAAAAATTTTCAGGTACAACTTTCCAGTTATTAAGAAGTTTTGGTTCAACTGTTTTTTGTTCTTCAATCCATTTCATTACAAAGTAACGAAGATCTTTTTCTGTTGAGTTGAGAACTCTTTTGCTCAATTCTTCGTGTGGAATTTTTGCGCCATCTGTTAAGTGTCTTCCGCCGCCATTACCACGATAAGAGTTGATGGCTGCTTTATATTTTTTATTCAGATCAAAATCGTTTCCATTTGAAAATCGAATAATCTTAATTCTTTCACCAACAGGCTTTGTAACATCAACAACATATTCAATGCCCGCAGCGGAATCAAAATTGTAAAAGCGTTCATCAAGCTCGGGTGATTTTGATCGCTCTGAGTAAACAAGATTTCCCGTTTCATCCAATTTAAACTTTAGCAGATGATCATTTTCATCTTTCATAATGTTCATCCAGTTACCATAGGAAAATTCAAGATAATCTTTTATTTCCTGTCCGCTAAGTTCCATCGTGTATAAAAAGTTTTCGTAGCGATAAAGATCAAACATATCACGTGCAAAAAAGTTTACCCGCATCAATCTTTGTGTTAAATGAAAGTGGAGCTGTAAACGAAACATCGGCATCCGTTAGTTCGAGTTGAACCGTATGAATCAAATCAACAAACTTTGATGGACCGAACATTGCATCACGAGAAGAAATCATTTCGGTAAACTCACCAACCGGTTGAGAAATATAATTTCTTATCGCATCAAGATTTTTACTAAAGTGATTTACAAAGCTCATATCAATCGCATAATCTTTCATATCTATAAGTTCACCGGTTATTGATTTCTTATCATAGATCATACACATCTTATCATATTTTAAAGTGTAGTTTGCAACAGCAACATTTTGTGCGCTGGCGGTTGTTCCGAGTATCAGAACTTCTTTTCCCGAAGGACTTTTAGTTTTAAAATTCCAGCCAGCATGATCATGTCCAACAAAAATCAAATCAAAACCATCAACTTTTTCTGCTACAAGTCGAGAAGCATTTTCATTTTTGTAAGTGTTTTCATTTTCGCTGTTATAAGTGTAATCAACACCGGAATGAAATAAGCCAATCATCAAATCAGGCTGCTCAGTTTCTCTGATTTTCTTAACCCACTTTTGTGCTGTTTCAATCATATCATCAAAACGCATTCCGCTCCAGATTTTTTCGGGAAGCCATTGCGGGATTGCAGGAGTTATCAAACCAAGTATTGCAATTTTAACTCCGCCTTTTTCAATAGTTGTGTAAGGCTTAAAGTAAGACTGATTTGTTTCTGTGTTTATTGCATTAGCAGCAAGCCACGGAAAATTTAATTCTTTATTAAACTTATCATAAACATCGTGCCCTGTTTCAATATCATGATTGCCGACTGTTCCCGCATCATATTTCATATAATTCATTACATTAGCATAAAGATTTACTGTGTCCGTCTTTTCAAAATTGTAATAATAAACAGCGGGATTTCCCTGAATTATATCGCCATTATCAACAAGAAAAACAATTTGATTTGTATCTGCTCGCTGTTGATTGACATAAGTTGAAACTCGCGCAAGAGACGAATTGATTTCTTTATTATCTTTTAAACTGTAGGGAAAAATTGCTCCGTGAACATCTGAGGTTTCTATTATTTTTTACGGTTACTGTTTGTGCATTAAGAGTAAAAATAAAAGTTATTGCACAAATGATAAAAACATAAAGGTGTGATAATCTTTTTGCATATCCAATTCTTAAAGTTTATTGATACACAAAGATAGTCACACCGACAAATCACTCAAAATCACTTTCTATTTCTGCAGGAGTTAAAATTTCATTTAGTTCATCTGTAAAGAAGAACTTTTCTTCACCAAATGCCGGTTTAAGATCCGTGTACCAGATTGCCTCATTATCAAACCTAGCGAAAAATGGGCGAGCTGCCCAATTGGGATTTCTTCCTGAATCATTCTGAAAACCATAACTTTTTCATCTTTAACATCGGCAACACCAAGTATCTGAACTTTGCCCGGAAGGCAAGATATGCTTGGTCCACGTAACGTTCTGCAAATACCGCTAACGGATTGGTATGTTTCTCTAAATATTTTCCAGGCTTCAATAAGTGGAATAGAAAATAATGCTGCGCACCGGTATTTCTTGCAACAAACATGTAATATGGAATGCAGCCAAGAGCAACTTGTTTTTTTAGCATATCTGCCCAAGTTTCTGCCGAATCATTTATATGTTTAAGAACGGGTGATTGAGTTCTTATTACGGCGCCAGTTCTTAAAATCCTTTTTATTGCTTCAGCTACCGTATCCGTACTAAGTTCAACTGGATGATTAAAGTGAGCCATTAGTGCAAGATGCTTTCCTGCGCGTCTTACATCTTCAAATAAAATAAGCAAATCCTCTGCATCATCATCGGTTAGAAAACGATAGGGCCAGTAACCAAGCGCTTTTGTTCCGATTCTTATATTTCTTAGGTTAGGGATATTCGCGTCTAATAATGGGCGTATATAAGTTTCAAGATGTTTGGTTTTCATTATAAGCGGATCGCCACCAGTAAACAAGACATCAGTTACTTCTTTATTTGCTTTAACATACTGTACCAAATGTTCTGCTTCTTTAGATGCAAATTTTAAATCTTCCATTCCAACAAACTGCGGCCAGCGAAAACAAAAAGTACAATAAGCATGACAAGTTTGTCCCTGACTAGGAAAAACAAAACTGTCTGGCGATATTTATGCTGCATACCAAAAAGTTTTTCCCCTTCAATCATCGGAACATTGTGTTCAAGCTGTCCGGCAGGATGCGGATTTAATGTAAGTCTGATTGTATTTGCAGCTTCTTTTATCGCTGCTTTATCTGCTCCGCTTTTGATAACAGACTTCATTTCCCGATAGTGTGAGGGTATGAGCATATCCTTTTGCGGAAATGTAAGTTTGAACATTGGGTCATCGGGAATGTTGTTCCAATCAATAAGATTATCTACAACATAATTATTGGTTTTAAATGGAAGAACCGAACCAACAATTTCTATTGCTTCGATCAATTCATTTGAAACCGATTGTAGCTGGGGGATGTTTTTGAAGTTGTGAAGCATGAATGAATTGTACTTCATACGTCATCTCCTTTCTGATTAGTTACTAACTCGAGAATTTGATGTGTCTTAAGTATCTCTTTATTGCAAAATAAGATTTCTGATCATAAAATCAAGTCTAAACGATTTTTTGCAATAAGCTCGGGGGAAAAATTGACCATTTTAATCAATCAGATAAACAGAAGGAGGAATTAAAATTTTAGTGCATCCTGCGGGATTCGAACCCGCGACCTGCTGATTAAGAGTCAGATGCTCTACCAACTGAGCTAAGGATGCGGGGCAAAAATAAAGATTTTTATTGCACTTTCAAAAAACAACTGATATTTTATTTGAAAATTGCTTTATCTCTTTCAGTATCAATGATAATAATCTAATTTTCCACTCAATAAAAACGAATCTTATTATTTGCTAAATGAACGATCAAAAAAAAATATATTCCGAATATTCAATTCTACCGGCTTTTTAATTGTTATTGCTGCAAGTTTGTGGGGGGTGGATGGTATTGTACTTCGACCATCCTTATACAGCCTTCCAGTTGTGCTTGTTGTTTTTATCGAAAGTTCAATAGTTGCTGTTTTGTTAACGCCGCTTTTATTTAAAAATATTTTCATACTTAAAAAATTATCGTTTAAAGATTGGCTGGCTTATGCCGGAGTAGCATTACTTGGCGGTGCAGTTGGAACAATGGCGATTACGAAGGCACTTTTTTATGTCAATTTTGTCAATCTATCAATTATAATTCTTTTGCAAAAACTTCAACCTGTTTTCGCAATAAGTTTGGCGGCAATTTTTTTAAAAGAAAAACTTCACAGGGAATTTTTCTCTGGGCTGGCCTGGCAATCGTTGGCGCTTATTTGATGACTTTTGGATTTACGATACCTGATTTTAATGCGGGAGATAAAACAACAATAGCAGCACTTTTTGCTCTGCTTGCTGCTTTAAGTTTTAGTTCGTCAACTGTACTTAGTAAACGTGCACTTCTTAACGTAAGTTTTGAATTAGGAACCTATCTTCGTTTTGCTATTACTTCAATAATAATGTTCGTAATTATGATTGCTGCAGGAGATGCAAAATCAATTCAAACAATTTCATCTCATCAGGTGATGGTATTTTTTATTATAGCATTTACAACCGGTGGTCCCGCAATTTTTCTGTATTATTATGGATTGAAAAGAATCACTGCTTCAGTTGCTTCTATCTGCGAATTAGCTTTCCTTTAACTGCAGTGGTGCTCGAGTATTTTGTACACGGAAATATTTTAACTTTAGTTCAGTGGATAGGTGTTGCAATTCTCTTCGCCAGCATTATTAAAGTAAGTAGAATAAAATAACTTATTTAGAAATCGCAGTTCTTCTATGTTCAAACTTATCGTGAATCCACTTGTGCGCGATGAATGAAGCCAATGTTTTTCAAATACATAATTATACATTCGCCGGAAACGAATTGAAGGTTATTCGTTTCGCAAAAGTCTTTACTTCTTTTGAATCCGAACCTGGCTGCAGCCAAACTTTCTTTATACCAAGACTAATGGCATCGTTTAAAACATTCATCGTTTCATCCGGTGGTACGGTTGTGATAATTGCATCGAGTGCAACAGGAATCGCTGAAAGTTTCGGGAAAAGATTAGTACTATCTCCTGCAATTGAATTTTTATTTACTGCATAAACATTGCAGCCGGAATTTTTAATGATTGTACAGCGGTAAATCCAAATCCCTTCTGATTTCTTGAAACACCAACCACTGCGATGTTTCGGCAGTTAAGAATTTCCTCAATTGTTTTACTTGACATATTCTCCTCTGATTTTTTTATTTTTGCTTTAGAAAATTATCTTTTATTAATAAACTTTTTGTTATCCGAGAAATAAAAAGGGAAAGCCTAATGAGGGAAAAGAAAAATTGTTTTGGTATTGGGACATTGCTTCTAAGTGCTGCAGCAGGCAGTATGCTCACATTTCTATTCGCAACAAGAGAAGGCAGAATTTTCAGAACTATACTTACAAATGATTTAGATATTTACTTTGAAAATGCTAAGGAAAAAGCAAGCGAACTAATCAAAAGAGCAAAATCCACAGCCGGCGATATTTATAGAAAGACAGAAGAGTTAATAAATATTTCAAAGCAGATTGCTTCCGGAAAATATAAAAGGCACTAAAGAAAGTTTTGAAAAGGAAATCGAAGCAATTCATTCGGCATATTCTGCGGCAATAGAATCATACAAACAATTTGCTGATGAAGAAACAGATTATATTGATAAATATGATTGGCTTGGAGAATATGATCTTCTTCCCAAACACGAAGGAATGAGAAGAAGAGCTTAAGAAATTAAATTAGACAAGAATAAATTACTCTTTACTCCAGGGCGGGGTAACGCCATTCATTCTTGCATAGGCAATTGACTGACCAAAGTGTTCGTGCATGTGACCGTGCATTCCCATAAAGAATGCTCTTCTCGTCATTTTCATTCCAAAAACTTCCATCTCAAGCTCGAGATCCGAATTGGAAGTATTTTTTTATTAGATCTTTTACTTTATCAAAAGATGTGCGAAGAATTTCGGCAATTTCCTTTTTATCCATTGTCTGAGTATCCCAGGCATTCATTTTCTCGAAAGCAATTTCAGGAGGCACTTCGGCTCCGGTACTCATTAAGATCAGGTAATTTGAAAAAGCAATGTGAAGATAAACCTCCGAAACAGAGCGAACACCTTCAGCAGGTCTCCATTCCATTTTATCCTGCGGCATAGCATCGAGCAGTTGGAAAATTTGTCCGGATACCGCATCAATATTACCAATTAAATCAGCCTGAAAACCAGATTGCTGATCGCCTGATAAATTGAGCACAGGTTTTGATTGAATCGCTGAAGAAAAAACTATTAGAACGAACAAAAGGACAGAAAAGTTTGATCTGTATTTCATAACACACTCCATATAATTTAGAATTAGTTAATTAAGTAATAAAATCTGCGGGAACAACAGGCTTAACTTACTTCATTTGTATGTTTATAGTCAAGAGTTATTTTGACTAAGAGAAAAATATTTTGATTGAAAGATGGAAATGAATAATAAGGTTAAGTTCGATTCAATAGAAAAATCCTTAATTATTTCTCTGGAGATAAAATCGAAGGTTTTCATCAAATGTGCATAACATAATTTACTAAGACGTATCAATTAGCTTGAATAAAAATTAATGGACTATAATGAATAAAATAGCAGTAGTATTATTTAACCTTGGCGGACCAGATTCTCTTGATGCGGTTCAACCCTTTCTCGAAAATCTTTTTAATGACCCGGACATATTTAAAATTCCATTTCAAAATCACTTGCAAAATTTATTTCTAAAAAGCGTGCGCCAAAAGTTCAGAAAGAATATAAACTGATCGGGGGAAGCTCACCCATCAATATGTGGACGGAAAAACAGCGCTTAATGCTTCAAACGGATTTATTAAAAAATAATTTTGATGCGGAAGTGTTTGTGGCTATGCGTTATTGGAAACCATTGACATCGGAGACTGCTAAAATTGTTGCGGCAAAAAAATTTGATAAAATAGTTTTACTTCCTTTATATCCACACTTCTCGATCTCAACAACGGGTTCGTCCTTTAATGAGTGGAAAAGAGTTTACGGAGGTGAAGCATCTAATTTGATTTATATTAATTCTTACCCGACAAATAAATATTATTTAAGAGCTATAAATCAAAGAATTGATGAATCATTATTAAATTTTCCGGAAGGTGAAAGGGAAAATGTTCAATTAGTTTTTAGTGCGCACGGAACACCCGTTAGTTATGTTAAGAAAGGTGATCCTTACAGCAGACAAATAAAAGAAACAATGGAAGCGGTGATGAAATTAAGAAATCATTCTCACGATTATCATCTCTGTTTCCAAAGCAAAGTGGGTCCGGCAAAGTGGCTTGAGCCATCCACTTCAGATAAAATAAAAGAACTTTCGTTAAAAGGAAAAAACATTTGCTTGTAATTCCAATCAGTTTTGTTTCTGATCACGTTGAAACTGCTTTCGAACTGAATATTGAATATCGCCATGTTTGCTGACGAATGTGGGATCGAAAATTATTTTGTGATGAACGGACTGAATGATTCGGATTTGTTTATTTCAGCTTTAAGCGATTTAGTGAAATTGAGTCTTCATTAATATTTATAAGTAAATTATTTTATGAAAACATACATCTCCTTACTTCGCGGAATAAACGTCAGCGCGCAAAAGAAAATTTTAATGAGTGAATTAAAATCGCTGTATGAAAATCTCGGATTGCAAAATGTACAGACGTACATTCAAAGCGGGAATGTTGTTTTCAATTCTGGCTCAAATATTCCGTTGGATAAAATTATTGAAAAGATTGAGCAAGCAATTGTAAAAAATATAATTTCTCTGTTTCTGTTTTAATAAGAACAGTAGAAGAATTAAATGTAATCACTGCTGCAAACCCATTTTTAAATGAAAAAATATCAACACTGAAAAACTATATGTAACTTTTCTTTCTGAAGTTCCTGTCAATATGTATTTGGATTCTTTAAAAAAATTGGATTACTCTCCTGATAAATTCATCGTTATTGGCAAAGAGATTTTTCTTTATTGTGATAGCGGGTATGGTAAAACCAAATTGTCAAATAATTATATTGAGAATAAGTTGAAGTTGAATGCCACAACACGAAATTGGAAAACTGTAAACAAGCTTTTGAGTTAGCGTCAGAGCAAATTAAAACAGAAATTAGTTGAGTACTATCGGAACTTTATTGTTTTTGTTTGAAAACACACTTCGTGCGATTTCACCTCATTTAGTAAATTTGAATTAAGAATATAAATAATAAGTTCAGGTTCAAGTTCAGGTTCAGGCTCAAAGGAAAATATATGAAGAAAAAAATTGTAGTAATTGGTGCAGGTAATTCAGGGCTAACATCCGCATATCTTTTATCAAAAAAAGGATTTGATGTTACGGTTATAGAAAAAATAATGCTGTTGGCGGATCAATGAAAGTGTAACTGAGAATGGTTTCTATTCGATCGCGGACCCAACAGCGCATTAGAAACTACTCCTGTAATTGGACAAACTAATTCGTGAACTTGAACTTGAGCCTGAACTTTTATTGTTTTCTGGTAAAGCAAAGTTTCGTTTGATGGCAGAACCATTTATTGGAAGATCAAACGATGGATATTATCAAAGTCTTGCTGAGTTTGTTAAGCGAAGATTAGGACAGGAATTTTTAGATTATGCAATCAATCCTTTTGTTGCCGGTGTTTATGCCAGAAGCCCGAAGAACTAAGTGTTAAATCTGCTTTCCAAAACTTTATGCGTTGGAAGAAAAGTACGGTGGATTAATTTTGGTACCGTTCAAGAAGTATCCGTGAAGAAAAAAAAGAGCCAAAGTTGCAAAGCAATCTGCAAAAATGCTATCCTAAAGCGGAATGATTGCTCTGCCAAAGCGATTGAAAAATATTTTGGCCCAACATTTTACTTTCAAGCGAGGTTATTTCCATTGATAAAACTGGAAATGGGTTTTCTCTTTCATATCAACAAAACGGAACGATAAACAAAATTGAGAGCGATGCTGTGCTCTCTACAATTCCTTCTTATACTGCAAGCAGAATTTTTACAAATTATGACTAAAGGATTTCCAAACTCATCGTTGATGCAATTTGTTATCCGCCGGTTTTGTTTACTATTTAGTTTTACGATAGAAAAAACATCAAACAAGATTTAGATGGATTTGGATTTTTTTAATTCCTGCAAAGAAAATAAATCTTTTCTTGGCGCACTCTGGAGTTCGATTATCTTTTTCAGATCGAACAGATGAAACCAAAGCAGCGTTTACTTTATTTGTTGGCGGATCAAGAAATCCTGGGTGTTGTTAAAGAAGACAGAACATCATTATTAATAAAGTAAGAAAAGAGTTTGAATCTTTAATGGGAATATCTACAGATCCTGTTTTTCATCGGAACGATTTTGGGAAAAAGCAATTCCGCAATACAATTTGGGATATGTTGGGCACGAAAGATTTTTTTGATGATTTTGAAAGAGAAATCCTGGATTGTTTATAAGTGGTAATTTCCGTGGCGGAATTTCCGTTGGAGATTGTGTAAAAAACGCCGCTCTTGTCTGCGACAAGATCAATGAACAATTTAGAATGTAGAATTTAGAATGATTTTAAAAGAAGCAACTTCAAAATACTATAATCCAATTGTAGAAAAGAGTTTTCGTTTTGCAGTTAGAATTATCAAATTGTTTTACATAGAAAAAGAAGACAGTTGCAATTTAAATTCTATATTTAAACAATTGCTAGATCCGGAACTCAATTGGTGCCAATGTATCAGAAGCTCAAAGGCCTTAACAAGAGTGTGAATAATAATCAAAGCTTTAAAAGAATCAAATGAAACCGAATATTGGTTGAAATTATTAAGAATCTGAATATAATTTCAAAGAGGAAATTATAAGCCTGTTTAAAGATTGCGAAGAGTTGTTAAAATTGCTTACAATTATTAAAAAATAAAAAACATAAAATCTACATTATACATTATTAAATTTTACATTGGAGAAGTTACAAGTTCGTATCCTATCATTCATCATCGTCGTTTAAGTTACAATCCGCTTGTGCGTGATATGGTTCGCGAAACGGTATTAACAAAAAACGATTTGATTTATCCGCTGTTTGTTGTACCAGGAACAAGATTAAAACCCTATTGAAATCTCCTGGGGTTTTTCAATTATCAATTGATGAACTTGTAAAAGAATGCAAGAAGTTCGGAATACCTTGGAATTCCTGCAATAATACTTTTGGAATACCGATCCACAAAGATGAAGTTGGTTCAGGTGCTTACAGATGCAAACGGAATAATTCAGCATTGATTTCGTGCTAATAAAGGGAAGTAAATAATCTTCTTATAATTACAGATGTTTGTATGTGTGAATATACTTCGCACGGACACTGCAGACTTTGAATGGTGAAGATATTTTGAATGACGAAACAATTTCACTTCTTGCCAAAGAAGAGTATCACATGTTGACGCTAGTGCTGATATGATCGCCCCTTCCGATATGATGGATGGAAGAGTTGCGGCATAAGAGAGCGTTGGTTAGGATTTTTACAAAAATTCCGATTATGAGTTACGCCGCAAAATATGCTTCCCGGTTTTATGGACCTTTTAGAGATGCCGCTAGATTCAACTCCGGCTTTTGGAGACAGAAAACTCATCAGATGGATATTGGAACGTTAACGAAGCTTTGCGCAGTTGCCGAAGATCTGGAAGAAGGCGCAGATAGTTGTTAAGGGGTAGAACCACCAGGACCAAACCTCTAGATGTTATTCGTGCGGTTAAAGAAAAATTTGAATGCCAACCGCTGCTTATCAAGTTGGTGAGTATGCACGATAAAAGCAGCCGGTGCAAATGGCTGGATTGATGAAGAACGAGTAATGGTTGAAGCTGCTTTGCAATTGACGTGCCGGCGCGATATGTTTTTAACTTACTTTGCAAAGATCTTGCCAGGTGGATTGACAGAAATCAAAAGTAGTAAATAATAATTATTTTATAGACTTGAACCTGAACTTGATCCTGAACATTACCGTTTTAGTGTAAAACGAAGATTAAGTTCAGGTTCAAGATCAAGATTAAGTTAGGAGATGTGAAATGAAATACAGAAAAATTGGAAAGACCGAATTAGAAATTTCGGAAATATCACTTGGCTGGACCATGGGCAGTCTAAATTGGGTTAACGGCGATTGAAACGGTAAGCAGATGTTGATGAGAATGAAATCAAAGAAGCTATTAACTTTGCCATTGATAACGGCGTTAATCATTTTGATAATGCTGATGTTTACGCATGGTCGTTGAGAAAGAAGCTTTGCCGGAATTCTAGCAAGCGCACAGACAAATAATCCGTTATCTCCACAAAATGACTCGAACTGCCGCACTACGCTTATTACAACCGGCAAACATCTTCGTCATCAATGCGAACAGTCCCTCGTTAACCTTAATCGCGATTACATCGAACATCTATTATTTTCACCATGGAGATTTTGGCGAGAAGATAAATATCTTAACGATGCAATTGAAGTACTTTCAAATTAAAGGATGAGGGGAAAATAAGAGTGATTGGTCAATCGGCATATTCAAATGAAGACTTTATGAAATTAATCGAAAGTAAACCCCCGAAGTCATTCAAAGTTTTGCTAACTGCCCGATTGAAAGGATTTTATTAATTAAATTCTCCACACGAATCCAATAGAAGAAAGAAAAATATCTTTTTCTATTCCTTCTCAGACCACTCGGTGAAGGCTTGCTGCTCGGTAAATACTCCTCAAAAAATCCTCCGCAATTTGAATTTGGTGATCATCGCAAAGGTTAAAGCGTTTCCAAAGAACATCTTGAGTGGCTTGGAACGAATCGAAAAATGAAACTTAAGTTTGGGTCATCTATCAACGAGCTTGCAGAGCTGTTTTGCAATTTGCTTTATTATAATTTTGTTGGAACTGTAATCTTGGTTTAGGAAATTTGAGTCAGGTTAAATCAAATTGATTTTGTACCGATAAGCCGTTGACTAAAGAAGAGTTCGGTTTTATCGGGAAACGTTTAAAATAATATTTTATTCAATTCCTTTTTACTCTAATAAAATTATTTCTGGAGTTGAATTATAACGAACCGGTGCGAGTGACATTTCCAAGTCCGCGGCATACCAACGATACATTTTTGCTTTATTAAATTCGCCGCGTAAATATTTAGTTCAAATATTGTCGGCGAAAGGTTGAAAAGGGAAATAGAAAGTTATTTGCCCGCCGTGGCTGTGCCGCAAGAATTAAATCGGGAAATCGTTTTGACAGAATTTAAAATACATTCTTCAAAGGTTATGAGTAATCATAATTTTAACTCGAACCCGTACTTTGCTTAGCCAGGCTGTTCTAATGTACGATCAGTTATGTTTTATCCAGATAGTATTAGTAGTGAAGATAAAAATAATTTCCCAAAATCTTTAAGAGGAACATTAAAGATTATTATCAACATTCTAACATTGTTTTTTTAATAAAGCTAACCTCACCTCATTCAAGTTCTTTGAAAATCATTGCGATAAGCCCAATTGTCGTGGTCACCTACACAGGAGTAAACGCCATACCAGGATTTTATTTCCGGGAGATATTTCGCACCTGTCGAAATGTAATCGGGAGTTGATGTAATAATATCTCCCCCACCAAAACAAGATCAGCTTGTAACGAATTAACTTTTATAACAAAATCAGAAAGTCTGGAATCGTTTGTGTACCTATCGGCTTTGTGTCAGAAATAAAAACTATCCCGAATTTTACGAATTCTGGCCCAGTAAATTCTTAACCGGCATTTTCTACGTTGTTCAGAGAAATATTCGATAATCATACCAAAAACGAAAGGAACGTACAACAGAAAAATAATGCAAGAAAAAACAGAATATGATTCGATCTTAAACATTTTTCTTTGACTTTTCTTGTGAAAGGAAAATCACCAGTCTTATGAAATCAACAGACAGAATAAACAAAGTTGCCTTTTGGCAAAAAGATCATCCACCAAATTGAAATATTATCAAGGAATCAAAAAATATATTCTACGCGGGACAATCGAGAAGTTATCTGTAATTGCCGCGTACCCACACAAATCAAAATGCGGGATACATATTAGTTAATATTAAATATGCAGTCCGAAATTATTTTTCCCTAACCCGTGGAAAATTCATTAAGAGTGGTGAGACTTTTATTCATTCTCGTAATAAATAAAATCTATTAAGCCGAAATAGAGAATTACAATTAGAGCTACGATCAAAAAATAAAAATTCACATTCTCCCTTTTATGACATTAAATCAGCAACATCATTTCTTTTAGTTATTTTATCACTGTTAAAGTAAAACTTTCTATTTAATTATAGTGAAAAATT